>CAZANT010000302.1:0-3233 GCA_964486575.1 uncultured Burkholderiaceae bacterium
AACGGGCTGAACCTGAGTTTCGAGACCCGCGAGGGCATTCTCAAACACTGCGCCCCGCGCAACGCCCGCCGCCTGGAGGCGCGGGAACCCGGCGGTGTGGCGCGGCGGTTTCTTGGCGGCACCGATGGCGCTGCCAGCCAAGTGCTGCAGCCAGGGCTGGAAGCCCAACTCGTCAACCTGGCCGACGAAATTGCCTACAACGCGCACGACATCGACGACGGTGTGCGCTCCGGGCTGATCACGCTCGAGCAGTTGGAAGACGTCCTGTTGTTCGACGACTTCCGCCGCCAGACGCTGGCCGACCACCCGGCCCTGCTGGGCCGTCGGCTGCTGTTTGAAACCATCCGCCGCATGCTCAGTGCACAGGTGTACGATGTGATCGCAGCCACGCGAGATGCACTGGGGCGCGCGCGGCCTGCGGATGTCGCTGCGGTCCGCAGCCAGCCCGGGCTGGTGCAGTTTTCGGCACCCATGCGGGCGCAGTCCCAGCAACTCAAGCGCTTCTTGCTGCAAAACCTGTACCGCCACACCCAGGTCATCCAAACGACTTTGCAAGCCCAGCGCGTCGTGCAGGAACTGTTTGCCGCTTACCGGGCCACCCCCGCTGAAATGAAGCCGGCGTTTGCCAGCCAGGCCAATCAGCCCCGCGCTGTGGCCGACTACATCGCCGGTATGACTGACCGTTTTGCCGCCCGCGAGCATGAGCGCCTGACGGGTCTGCGTTTGCTGAGCTGACCGGGCCGGCCATGGACGACCAATACGTCATCGCTCACACCCAGCGCTGGCTGGAGCGTGCCGTGATTGGGCTCAATCTGTGCCCATTCGCCAAGGCGGTGCATGCCAAGCGACAAATCCACTACGCTGTGTCCGCTGCGGTGGGTCACGCCGACATCCGCGAGGCGTTGGTGACGGAATTGCGTAACCTGCTGGCAAACGACCCCGCGGTGCGCGACACCACATTGTTGATCCTGCCCCAGGCCTTACCCGACTTTCTGGACTTCAACGACTTCTTGGGTGTGGCCGATCGAACCTTGCACAAACTCAAGCTCCACGGCGTGGTGCAAATTGCCAGTTTCCACCCGGCGTACCAGTTCGCCAACAGCGCACCCAACGACGTGACCAACTGCACCAATCGGGCGCCTTACCCCATCCTGCACTTGCTGCGCGAAGACAGCGTCGCCCGTGCCGTGGCGGCCTATCCTGAAGCCGAAACCATCTACCAGCGCAACATCGACACACTAAAGCAACTGGGCCACGGCGGGTGGCAAGCTCTCGACTTTACTCCATAATCGGGGTCGGATTCCAATTAACTCGGTCAGGGAGTGCGCCATGGCACGGCTTGCCAGACTCACGGTACCCGGTTACCCGCACCACGTCATACAGCGCGGCAACAACCGCCAGCCCATCTTCGCCTCTCCTGAAGACCAGCGATTCATGCTTGCGCTGCTGGCCGAAAATGCCAGCAAGTTTGCGGTCCAGGTCCACGCCTACGTGCTGATGGACAACCACTTTCACTTGCTTGCGACACCCGAGGCAGAGACCTCCTTACCCCAGATGATGCAAGCGGTGGGGCGGCGCTATGTGCGCTACTTCAACGACCGCCAGGGGCGCACTGGCAGCCTCTGGGAGGGCCGCTACAGGTCTACACTGATCGAAACGGAGCGCTACCTGTTGGCCTGCATGGTCTACATCGACCTGAACCCGGTGCGCGCTGGTATGGTGGCCGATGCACGCGACCACCCATGGTCTAGCCATGGCCATTACAGTGGTGTGCGGGTCGACAAACTGGTCACGCCGCATGCGCTGTTCTGGTCACTGGGTAATACGCCTTTTGCCCGTGAGG
Organism: uncultured Burkholderiaceae bacterium; assembly: GCA_964486575.1. Classification (GTDB taxonomy): domain Bacteria; phylum Pseudomonadota; class Gammaproteobacteria; order Burkholderiales; family Burkholderiaceae_C; genus PCRC01. The sequence goes on from CAZANT010000302.1 coordinate 1,844, forward strand.
TGGCGTACACCGATTTGGTGCGAGCTGGTGTGTCTGCGGACATGCAGGCCAAGCTCACCGAATCGGCGCTCTCAGGCTGGCCGCTGGGTTCGGCGGATTACACCGCAGGCCTGCAAACACAAACCAACCGCAGAGTTCACAAAGCCAGCGCCGGACGCCCAGCAAGCAAGTCAGCGCGCTGAGGGAAACGTTCTGAGAAATCATGGGTGCAATCGCGGACTATTTATTCCGTCCCTAATTAATTGATAGAAGATTCAAACTGCAATAATTGGAATCTGACCCCAATTATTGTGCTTGGCATTGATGTTGCGTTGCACTATGCTCAAGATCCCACTGAACCAGGAGAGCGCCATGACCACGGCTGCTGAGATCGCACACCTTCAAGAACACGGCCTGTACTCGGCCAACAATGAGCACGATGCCTGCGGCGTCGGTTTTGTCGCCCACATCCGGGGTGAGAAATCTCACGCCATCGTTCAGCAAGGCCTGAAGATCCTTGAGAACCTGGACCATCGCGGCGCCGTGGGGGCAGACAAGCTAATGGGCGACGGTGCCGGCATTCTGATCCAGCTGCCCGACGCGCTGTACCGAGAAGAAATGGCCAAGCAAGGTGTCTCCTTGCCGCCCCAGGGCGAGTACGGCGTGGGCATGATTTTCTTGCCCAAAGAACATGCGTCCCGCCTGGCCTGCGAACAGGAGATGGAGCGCGCGATCAAGGCTGAAGGCCAGGTGCTGCTGGGCTGGCGTGATGTGCCGGTCAACCTTGAGATGCCGATGTCGCCCACCGTGCGCGAAAAAGAGCCGGTGCTGCGCCAGGTGTTCATCGGCCGTGGCAATGACGTGATCGTGCAGGACGCCCTGGAGCGCAAGCTTTACGTTATCCGCAAAACCGCCAGCGCCAACATCCAGCGCCTGAAGCTGACGCACAGCAAAGAGTACTACGTGCCCAGCATGTCCAGCCGCACGGTGGTCTACAAGGGCTTGCTGCTGGCCGATCAGGTGGGCACCTACTACCTTGATCTGCAAGACCAGCGCTGTGTCTCGGCCCTTGGCTTGGTGCACCAGCGCTTCTCCACCAACACCTTCCCCGAGTGGCCGTTGGCCCACCCCTACCGCTACGTGGCGCACAACGGTGAGATCAACACCGTCAAAGGCAACTACAACTGGATGAAGGCGCGCGAAGGCGTGATGTCCTCGCCCGTTCTTGCCACTGACCTGCAAAAGCTCTACCCGATCAGCTTCGCCGACCAGTCGGACACCGCCACCTTCGACAACTGCCTGGAGTTGTTGACCATGGCCGGTTACCCGATCAGCCAGGCGGTGATGATGATGATCCCCGAGCCGTGGGAGCAGCACACCACCATGGACGAGCGCCGCAAGGCCTTCTACG
>CAZANT010000303.1:0-3232 GCA_964486575.1 uncultured Burkholderiaceae bacterium
TGAGCTTTGCCTTTGACCAGATCACCGTTTCGCCCGCACTGCCCTACGGCAAGCGCCGCATCAAGGTCGCTACCGATGGCGAGATTGGTTGGACCCGGGCGCCGCTGAACTTTCGGGTGTCGCCGCAGCCGTTGTATTTGTTGAAGCCGGCGCCGGTGGACGCATGAGCTCGCTGCTGCACATTTCAGACCCCCACTTCGGCACCGAAAGGCCAGAGGTATTGAAGGCCTTGCTGGCGCTTGCGCACGCCCAGCAGCCCGACCTGATCGTCCTCTCCGGTGACATTACCCAACGCGCCACGCGCGCGCAGTTCGCTGCAGCCGCGCGCTTTGTGGCGCAGTTGCCCCGCACGCCGCTGAGTGCTGTTCCAGGCAACCACGACATTCCGCTGTTCAACCTTCCAGCGCGGCTGTTCAACCCCTACGGCAACCACCGCCGTGCGTTTGGACGGGAACTGGAGCCCGTGTTCGAGTCGGACCACTGGCTGGTGCAGGCCGTCAACACCACGCGCCGCTGGCGCCATGCCGATGGCGAGGTGTCGCTGGTACAGGTGGATCGCGTAACACAGCGCCTGCTGCACGCCCGGCCGGGGCAGCTGCGGGTGGTGGTTACCCACCAGCCAGTGGCCGTCACTCTGCCAGAGGACGAGATCAACCTGCTGCACGGCCGCGCCCATGCGGTGCAATGCTGGTCAGAAGCGGGGGCCGACATGGTGCTGGGCGGGCACATCCACCTGCCTTTTGTGATGGCGCTGCGGCCCCACTTTGCGGCCATTCCGCGCGACGTTTGGGCGGTACAAGCCGGCACAGCGGTATCGGCACGCACCCGACCGGAAGCACCCAATTCGGTCAACCTGATTCGCCACAGCGGCACCAGCCCCCGCGCTGCCGTGGTCGAACGCTGGGACCACGCTGCCAAGACAGGCCGCTTCGAGCCCGTTGCCACCACCGCCCTCCACACCAGCCCCGACGATGCCGCCTGACACTGTCCCTGACACCGCCTCTGACCACGCCATCGCCCTCGCCCAACAACTCGGTCAGCACGCGCTGCCCGCCTTTGGTGTTGGTCTGACCGTGTGCCTTGGGATGGTCGCCACCCTCTGGTGGCTGGCCGTGCGCCACTGGGTGCCCCAAGCGCAGCGCAGGCTGCAACCCACCGCGTTTTTGGCGCTGCACATCGTCCTCGGCGGCTTGGGGGTGCTGACCGCCGCCTGGGGCTTTGCCGAGATTGCGGGCCACATCGGGACGCCCGATCAAATGGGGCCGGTCGGCCGGTTTGACGACGCCTTGGTGGCGACGCTGCGCGAGACCCTGAGCCGCCCCACGCTGGAGGCTTTTGCCTGGGTCACCCGTTTTGGCGACACCCCCACCCTCACCGTGCTGGGCATCACTGTGGCGCTGTGGCTGGTATGGCGCCAGCGGTACGCACTGGCGCTGGGCTGGGTGCTGGCGGTGGCTGGCAACAGCCTGCTCAACGTCGGCCTCAAAAGCATTTTTGCCCGGGTGCGGCCGCTGCACGAACACGGCGTGACCGTGGCCGAGGGCTTCAGCTTTCCCAGCGGCCACAGCTCGGGCAGCCTGGTCGCCTACGGCATGCTGGCCTACGTGGTGGTGCGCTGCCTGCCTGACACGGCCCATCGCGGGCTGGTCCTGCTGGCGATGCTGCTGGCCGCCGGCATCGCCTTTGCCACCGGGTTCAGCCGCATTTTTCTGCAGGTTCACTACGCCAGCGACGTGCTGGCCGGCTTCACTTCGGGCCTGGCCTGGCTGGTGGTGTGCATCAGCGCGGTGGAAGCGCTGCGGCAACGCCCGCGCAACCGGCTTGGACGAGAATAAGCCCATGCTGGATCTGCCCCCGTTCATTGCCCCGCAGACTTTCACCGATCCGGGTGAGGCCCTGGCGCAGGTGCGGCGCATCTACGACAGCAGCGTGACGCACCTGCGCGACGCGATGCGCCGCTTTGTTGCCGAGCCGTCCGATGCGCCGGTGCAGCGCCGGGCACGCGCCTGTTACCCGCTGGTGCGTTTTCGCACCGCCTCCGCCAACCGCCTGAGCGAGACCAACCTGGTCCACCTGAGCTACGGCTTTGTAGCCGGCCCCGGCCGCTTTGAGACCACACTGACCCGGCCCGACCTCTACGCCAGCTACTACCTGGAACAGTTCACGCTGCTGCTGCGCAACCACGGCGGTGCGCTGGAGGTGAGCACCAGCACCCAGCCCATGCCGGTGCACTTCTCGTTCGACGAACACGAGCACCTCGAAGGCACACTCAGTGCGGCCCGACGCGCCCTGCTGCGTGACCGGTTCGACCTGCCCGACCTCGCCGCGATGGACGACGGCATTGCCAATGGGAGCTATGAGCCGCCGCCAGGCGAACCGCAACCCCTCGCGCTGTTCACCGCACCGCGTGTGGACTACTCGCTGCACCGCCTGCGCCATTACACCGGCACCACGCCGGAGTGGTTTCAGAACTTCGTTTTGTTCACCAACTACCAGTTCTACATCGACGAGTTCGTGCGCCTCGGCCATGCCGAGATGGCCAACCCGCAGAGCGAGTACGTCGCATTCGTGGAACCCGGCAACGTGGTCACTCGCCGCGCTGGACTGCCGACGGAGCCGGTCGACGCGTTTGGCGTCATTCCGCCTCGACTGCCCCAAATGCCGGCCTACCATCTGGTGCGCGCCGACCGCAGTGGCATCACTCTGGTCAACATCGGCGTGGGCCCGGCCAACGCCAAGAACATCACCGACCACATCGCGGTGCTGCGTCCCCACGCCTGGCTGATGCTGGGCCACTGCGCCGGCCTGCGCAACAGCCAGCAGCTGGGCGACTACGTGCTCGCGCACGGCTATGTGCGCGAAGACCATGTGCTGGACGAGGAGCTTCCGCTGTGGGTGCCCGTCCCCGCGCTGGCCGAAATCCAGCAGGCGCTGGAGAAAGCCGTGGCCGACATAACACGGGTGAATGGCGCCGACCTCAAACGCATCCTGCGCACCGGTACCGTGGCCAGCACCGACAACCGCAACTGGGAACTTTTGCCTGGCAACCAACCGCAGCGACGCTTCAGCCAGAGCCGCGCGATCGCACTCGACATGGAGAGCGCCACGATCGCTGCCAACGGTTTTCGCTTCCGGGTGCCCTACGGCACCCTGCTTTGCGTCAGCGACAAGCCACTTCACGGCGAAATCAAACTGCCCGGCATGGCCAACCACTTCTACCGCGAGCGGGTCG
>CAZANT010000304.1:0-3224 GCA_964486575.1 uncultured Burkholderiaceae bacterium
GCGATCCACGAGGCGAAGATGTCCACCCCGGCCACGAGCAGCCTGTCCTTGAACCGGTTGCGCCCCGGAAAGCCGATGGTGAAGACCAGCAGGCACAACACCGCGTCGGCCCGCATCTGGGGCAGGCCGAAGGCCGCGTTGATCGCCAGGTAGGCGCATACCGCGAGGCCGGGCTCGAGCAGCGCCGCCACCAGCGACTGCACCGACTGCGGGCCGCTCAGAAAGGTTCGGGTGGATGGTTGTTCTTCGAACATCAGAAAGGAAACTGGACTACTTCACTCCATCCACACACATGGCATCGCCCCATTGGCCAGAACCCGCCTCTGCGCCCAGCCGACAACCCGCGCAGAACGCCGATTTACTTACCGTGACCTGCAACGACCACGCTGCCGACGCAAGATCACCGCCAGCATGGCCCATCCCGCAAGAAAGAGACCGGCCGTTGCCGGCTCCGGCACCGGCGAGGCGGCAGCCCAGGTCACCGACTGGCCCGGCGTGTGCAACGCGATCACTCCATCGATCCAGGCCCGGTATGGTGCCACCTGCACCACGCCGGACACCACGGTGCTGCCGTCCAGGCGAATCGCCACCGAGGCCACACCCAGCAGCACGCCTTGGAGGCTGTCATCGACGGCCCCGTAGAACAGGCCGCCTCCACTGTCGCCGCCCTCCACATGCACGCCAGTGCCGCCGGTGACCAGCCAATTCGGGGTGGTGGTCACGTTGCCCTCGCGCAAGGTGTTCACCACCGCCACGAGCCTGGCCGTGCCGTAAGCAGGCCGCCCCGGCATGGCGCTGCGAGCGCTGGTCAAGGTCACCTGGGTGGTGTCGGGCACGGCGCCGGGTTCCAGCGCCACGCCATTCAGCCGTGGGAAGGCAGCGTCCCACGCGATCGGGTCTTTCAGGTACAGGAGCCCGATGTCGTTGTGGCGGGTGCCGGCGCCGGGAAAGGTGTATTTGGCGGCCACTTCGCCGCTGCCCAGCGCCGACGCGAAGGTGCTGCCCACGGCGCCCACGTGCGCGGCCGTGAGCACCCAGTTCGGTGCCACCAGCACCCCGCTCGTGCCACCCACCGCCCCCACATGCGCGAACGCGCCGGGCGCGGCCACCGAGGCCCCCGTGAGGGCGCGGGCCGGGCCGCAGCCCAGCCACATCACCAAGGCGCACCAGCAGAACCAGCGCAGGAGCGGGCGGCCACGCCATGAGGCGGCGGCGATGACTGAAGGTGGCTGCTGGTCGGATGTCTTCATCGGGTGCACGAATAGCCTTCTATCGTAACCGCCGCCCGGGCGACCCCCAACGGTGCGCAGGGGCCCATCGAGCGAATTGCCCCCCTCAATGCCCGCCTTGTCGTCGGATCGTGGAAGCCACTGGCTTGCTTACAATTTTGTTGCGGTGCATTAAGGCCGGCGAATACAGCTTCTAGCCCAAGGGGCCGACAACAAGGAGTACCACTCGCGCACCGTCCCGTGCTGCGGTGGTTCTGATTCTTGTGACGGGGAACCGATGATGATGCTCAAGCCGTGGCGCGTGCTGATCGCGCTGCTGATGTCGATGATCCTCGTGGGCTGCGGCGGTGCCGGAAACAGCCCGGAGGGGCAGGCCACTGCCGCCGATGCACGCAAGCAGGCCCAGGCGGGCGCGGTGAGCGTGAGCAACTTCACCGGCAACGGCTGGTACTGGAATCCGCAGGAAAGCGGCACCGGCTTCATGTTCGAGGCGCAGGGCGACCGCGGCTTCGTCGGCTTCTTCATGTACGAGGAAGCCACCGGCAAGCCCGTGTGGTACGTGGCCGAGGGCGGGCAGGGCAGCTTCGTGGCCACCGGCGACGGCAGCTATGCCTTCACCGCCGAGCTGCGCTACTTCTACGACGGGCAGCCTGCCTGGTCCACCACCTATGTGGCGCCCAAGTGGCGCTCGATGGGCACGGTGCGCATGACCTTCACCGGCGCCAATGCGATGGTGGTGCTGCCCGGCCGGGTGCACAGCGCCACCCGCTTCGACTTCAATGGCCTGGGCACGGCCACCAGTGGCCGCCAGCCCGAGACCGGCTGGTACTGGAACCCGGGCGAGGGTGGCCGCGGCTGGGCCATGGAGGTGCAGAACAACCGCCTGTTCATGGCGATGTTCCACTACAACCTGGACGGCACGCCCACCTGGCACATCGTGGAGGCCGACATCCCGGAAGGGCAGGGCACCGCCAAGCTGTTGCAGTACGCCAACGGCCAGACACTGACCTCGGGCTACAAGGTGGGTACCCGGCAGGAGGTGGGCAGTTTCAGCGTGAGCTTCCGCAACCCGTGCGCAGGCCAGCTTCAGCTGGCGGGTGCGGCCGCCGTGAGCGTGCGCCGCTTCTCCTTCGGCGGCCTGCCGGTGGGCGACGAGTGCAAGGCCGTGGCCTCCGCCACTGCCGACCTGGTGCCCGGCCTGGAGGCAGGGCCGGTGCGCATGGCGCCCGGGGACGCCATCTACGGGCGCATCGACTCGAGCGGCGATACCGATGTCTACGGCATCTCGCTGGTGGCCGGTGTGGTCTACGAGTTCAACCTGCAGGGCGCTCCCGGCGGCCGCGGCAGCCTGGCCGACCCCCTGCTGCAGCTCTACGACGGCCAGCTCGTCAAGCTGGGCGAGAACAACAACATCTCGCCCAGCCTGTTCGACGCCCGGCTCACCTTCACGCCGACGACCAGTGGAACCTACTACCTGGCCGCAAGCGCCAATGGCACCGGCACGGGCAGCTTCCTGCTGAGCGCCAGTGGCCTGGCGCCGGACCTGGCTGCATCGCCGCTGCTGCCGGCGAGCAGCTTTGCCGGAAGCCTGACGGCCACGATGACCGGCCGCCAGGCCGGCACCTTGAGCCTGGTGATCGATGGCAGCCAGAAAGTGACAGGGACGCTCACGCTGAGTGCCACGGGTAACACGCTGACCGTGACTGGCACGGTCGCGGATGGGGGCCTGATTGCTCTGACGGCCACCGGCACCGCCGGTCCGTTCAGATTCACCGGCGTGGTGTCTCCCTCCGGCGAGCTGTCAGGCACCTGGGCCGACACCTCGACGCCCGGTGGCCTGCTGTTCGGCACCACCCAGAGCGTGGTCGCACCGGCGCCGCCGCAGACCTTGACGGTTCGTGCCCGGGGCAGCCAGGTCGGTGGCATCGGACCGACCATGGTGGTCCGGCTCAATGGCACGGTGCTTGGGACCGTGGCCGTGCAGTCGACAGAGCC
>CAZANT010000305.1:0-3217 GCA_964486575.1 uncultured Burkholderiaceae bacterium
CCGCCCGAGAGGCCAAGTGCCGGTTTGTCGAGTCGGTCTTTGACTTCGTCCCACAGGCCCACATCGCGCAGCGCCTGTTCGGTGCGTTGGGCCAGCGTGGCGGCGTCGGTCACGCCGTGTTCGCGCAGCGGCATGGTGAGGTTTTTGCGGATGCTCAAGGGGAAGGGGTTGGGCTTTTGAAAAATCATGCCGATGTGGCTGCGTAGCCAGCGCACATCCACCTCTGGGTGGCGGATGTTCTGGCCTGCGTAGAGCACACTGCCCTGGACCTCGGTGTGGGCCGACAGGTCTACCAGGCGGTTCAGACTGGACAAAAAACTCGTTTTGCCACAGCCCGACGGGCCGATTAGCGCGGTGATACAGCCGTCGTTGATGTCGAGCGAGACCTCGTCCAGCGCGGGCACACCGTGGTAGCGCACTGAGAGGTTGCGCACCTCGATCAGTGGCCGCGGTTCGCAGCAGCGCGCGCCCTGTTGCAGTTCGCCCAGCGTGTAGGCCACAGCCGGTGAGGGCGCAGATGAAGGCGCTTCGGCCGTGGCCAGGTGTTTGACGGACTTCATCACAACGAGATCCTTTTTGCGAGAAAACTCTCCGACAGCTTCAACGACACACCGTTGATCACCACCAGCAGGCCAATCAGCACCAGCGCGCTGCCATAAGCGGCCTTGTCGCCGCCCGAGACGTTCATGGACAAGTCAAAAATGTGCACTGCCAGCGCGCGGCCGGAGTCCATCAGCGAGCCAGGCATGCGGTCCACATAGCCGCTGGTGAACACCAAAGCCGCCGTTTCTGCCATGGCCCGGCCCACGCCCAGCAACAGGCCAGCGCCCATGGCGGGCGCGGCGGCGGGCAGCAGCACATGCCAGAGCGCGGCGCGTTTGGTCAGGCCCAGCGCGGCCGCACCCCGGCGCCACTCGTCAGGCACCGAAGCCAGGCCCGACTCGGTGGCGCGGATGAGGATGGGCAGCACCATGCAGGCCAGCGTCAACCCACCCGAGAGGATGGAAAAGCCCAGCCCGAGGTAGATGCAGAAAAAGGCGTTGCCGAACAGCCCAAACACAATCGACGGCACGCCCGCCAGCACGTCCAGCGCAACGCGGATGGTCTGTGCCAGCCAGCCGCCGCTGCGGGTGTACTCGCTCAGCCACAACGCCGCCGCCAGCGCCAGCGGCATGGCCACCGCCATCGCCACGCCCACAATCAGCAGTGTCGACACCAAAATGCTGGCAATGCCACCCTGCCGCCCGGAGCTGCGCGGTGCCTCTGTCAAAAACGCCCACGAGAGTTTGGAGACGCCGTGGCTGATGAGGTCAAACAGAATCCAGGCGAACAGGCCCGCCACCAGCGCGGCGGCGGCGTAGATGCCCAGCGCAAACACCTGGTCGCTGCCAAAGCCGGTGGCTCGGCGCACCACCGTGTGGGGCCTAGCCATGGGCGACTCAAGCGGCGGCATGGGTGTTGCCATAACGGTGGGCCGCCAGCGCCAGCACCACCACCACGGCGGTGAGCACCAGGCCCGAGAAGAACAGGCTGGCCCGGTGGTCGCCGGTGGCGTAGGCCATTTCGAGTGCGATGTTGGCGGTGAGTGTGCGCACCGGGTCAAAGAACCCGGTGGGCATTTGCACCACGTTGCCAGTGACCATCAGCACCGCCATGGTTTCGCCCAAGGCACGGGCTGCAGCCAGCACCACGCCGGCCACCAGTCCCTTGCGCGCAGCGGGCAACAGCACCTGCAATGTGATGGCACTTTTCTTCAAACCGAGCGCGTGGGCGCCTTGCAGGTACGCTGCTGGTACCGCCATGAATGCCGCCTCGGCGGTGAGCGCGATGGTGGGCAAAATCATCAGCATCAGGATCAGCACCCCGGTAATCAGGCTGGCGCCGGGCGGGGCAAAACTGGCAATCAGCGGCACCAGCACCGTGAGGCCCCAGAAGCCAAACACCACCGAGGGAATGCCGGCCAACAGGCCGATCATCCAGCGGTAGGGCCGCACCAGCCAGGGCGCGCCGTAGTACTGCGCAAACAGGGCCGACGCCACGCCCAGCGGGAAGGCGATCAGCACCGCGCCCAGGGTGCACAACACGCTGGCCACCACCATGGGCGCCATGCCGAACTGGCCTTCCAGCGGGTGCCAGCCCTGGCGCAGGTCGAAGATCTGTGCGCTGCCTGCACCCAGCACCGGCAGCGCCTCACGGAACACAAAGGCGACGATCAGCCCCAGCACGCTGGCGGTGACCAGAGTCAGCGCCAGCAGCGCCAACCCCATGCGCTGGTCAGCGCGCCCCAGTGACGGCGACGGGAACAAAAAACTGCTCTTTCACCAAATCATTGACCTGGGCCGACTTGGCAAACTCGATGAACTGTTTGGCACGGCCGGTGGGCTCGCCCTTGGTCACCAAATTGAGCGGGCGCGACAGCGGGAATTTGCCGCTGCGCACCGCGTCGCTGGTGGGGGCAATGCCGTCCAGCGGCAGCAGCTGCAGCGGCGTGCCCTGCTCGACCTCGAACTCGCCGGTGCCGATGGACACATAGCCAATGGCGCCGGGGTTGCCGGCCACGGTTTTCACGCCCTGCTGGTTGTCGCCAATCACCACCTGGGCCTTGATCTCGCTGTTCTTCAGCTGAAAGTAAGCGAGGAACAACTCCAGCGTCGAGCGTCCCTCGGCCTTGTTGACCACCGTGATGCGCTGGTCTTTGCCGCCAACTTCTTTCCAGTTCACCACTTTGCCGGTGTAGATGGCACGGACCTGGTCGGCACTGAGCGCCTTGACCGGGTTGCTTTTGTGCAGGATGACGGCCACACCGTCGAGCGCAATCGCGCTGGCCTTCAGGTCTTGCTCGTCGGGCTTCAGGGCGCGGGAAACCATGCCGATGTCGGCCACGCCGGAGCGCGCGTCGTTCACCCCACGGGAAGAACCGCCCGTTTGCACGTCGACCCGCGCGCCGGGGTTTTTCTGCTCAAAACGCTTGGCAATCTCCAGCGCCAGTGGTGCCACCGTGCTGGCACCGGTGATGACCAGCTTGTTGTCGTCGGCCGCGTGGCCTGCGGTCAGGGTGCACAGCAGGGCAACGCCTAGGGCCCAGCGGCGGGCAGGGATGAAAAGGGACATGGGTTTCTTTCTGAAGGGTCAGCAGCAAGCGCCGTTGGCGCAAATCAACAACATGCGCCGCTGGCACAGTCGGCCGCGGTTTGTTTTTTCGCATCAAAGGGCACCG
>CAZANT010000306.1:0-3184 GCA_964486575.1 uncultured Burkholderiaceae bacterium
ATCGTCCTCACCTGGTGATTGTGACGCCTGCACTGGCCGACGCCAACAACGGAAATTGGCAGACCGCGCGCCGGTGGCACCGGATGTTGTCGCCCGTTTACCCGACCCGCATCACCAGCCATTGGCCGGACGCCCTGGCCGAGCACGACACGGTGATGCTGGCGCTGCATGCCCGGCGCTCGGCCGCGTCGGTCGCGGCGTGGGCAGCCAAGCGGCCGGCTGGCGCGCTGGCGGTCGTGCTCACCGGCACCGACCTGTACCGCGACATCCAGTCCGACGCCTCGGCCCAGCGTTCGTTGGCGCTGGCCGACCGCCTGGTGTGTCTGCAAGCGCTGGCACCACAGGCGCTGCCTGACGCAGTGCGCGCCAAGGCTGTTGTCGTCGTGCAATCGACTCGCTCGCGGCCGACGGTTGACAAACCGACCCGCCACCTGCGTGCGCTGATGGTCGGGCATTTGCGTGCCGAGAAAGACCCGTTGCTGCTGATGGCGACCGCCAGAATGCTGAAAGACCGCACGGACCTGCAAATTGACCATGTGGGTGCCGCGCTGGACCCAACCCTGGGTGGTGCGGCTGCGGCCACGGCATACGACTGCCCACGCTACCGCTGGCTGGGTCAGCTGTCGCACGAGGCCACCCGGCGCCGCATCCAGCGTGCCCATGTGCTGGTTCACCCGAGCCGCATGGAGGGTGGCGCCCACGTGGTGATGGAGGCGGTGTGCAGCGGAACGCCGGTGCTGGCGTCCAGCATTGACGGCAACGTGGGCCTGCTGGGCAACGACTATGCTGGCTATTTCCCACCGGGCGATGCCGAGGCACTGGCCCAGCTGCTGTGCGAAGCCCGCCATTCACAGGGTCAAGCAGATGGCCTGTTGGCCCGACTGGCCGCCCAATGCGAGGCCCGCCGCCATTTGTTTTCGCCCGAGGCCGAGCGCGCGGGCTTGTTGAGTTTGCTGAGACTTCTGGAAAGCCCTTGAATGCAATCGTTTGAACAGCCTGTGTTGCGCGACATCGTGTTGGTCGGTGGCGGGCACAGCCATGTGGGGGTACTGCGGCAGTTCGGCATGCGGCCCGAGCCCGGCGTCCGGCTCACGGTGATCTGCAACACGGTGGACACGCCGTACTCTGGCATGTTGCCCGGCTACATCGCAGGTCATTATGGCTATGACGATGTTTACATTGACTTGCCCAAGCTCGCCGCGTTTGCCAATGCCCGGTTTTTTCATGATGAGGTGGTGGGCCTTGACTTGGCTGCTGGCAAGGTACTGTGTCGCGAACGGCCGCCGGTGGCGTTTGACCTGTGTTCTATCAATATCGGGTCCACACCGCAGATGTCCGGGGTGCCAGGCGCGACAGCGAACGCGGTTCCAGTCAAGCCCATTCCCAGGTTCAACCAGCGCTGGCTGGGCTTGCTGGACCGGGTGCGGCAACAGGCTACGCCGGTACGGGTCGCCGTGGTAGGGGGCGGGGCCGGTGGGGTGGAGTTGGCGTTGGCCATGCAGTACCGGCTCCGGCAAGAATTGAAGGCTCTACAGCGCGGCGGCGCAGACCCGGTGTTTCACTTGTTCACTCGAGATGCGGAAATCATGCCGACGCACAACCCCTGGGTGCGCCGCCACTTCACCCGCGTTCTGGCCGAACGCGGCATCCAGTTGCATGTGAACGCCGAGGTGACAGAAGTGGGGCCCGGCCAGCTGAAAGCGACCGACGGCAGTGCCTTGGCTGCCGATGAAGTGGTCTGGGTCACGCAAGCCGGTGGACCTGCCTGGCTGGTACAAACCGGGCTGGCGCTGGACAGCGGCGGCTTCATCCGCGTCAACGACCAATTGCAGTCCAGCGACGCCCGGGTGTTCGCCGCCGGTGATATCGCCTCGTTTGCCGGTCGGCCTTTGGAAAAAGCAGGTGTGTTTGCGGTGCGAATGGGCCGCCCGTTGGCCGACAACCTGCGGCGCGCGACCTTGGGCGAACCGCTCAAAGCCTACCGCCCGCAGCGTACCTGGCTGGCCCTAATCAGCACGGGCGACCAACATGCGGTGGCGTCGCGTGGCGCGGTTGGTTTTGCGGGCGACTGGGTCTGGCGCTGGAAGGACGCGATCGACCGCCGCTTCATGCGCCGCTTCAGCGAGTTTCCGGCGATGACCATGCCTTCAGCGACATCTCCAGCCAAAGTGAGTTTGTCGGCCGAGGAGTCGCAACAAGCCATTTCGGCCATTGCCATGCGCTGCGGCGGTTGTGGTGCCAAGGTGGGCGCCACGGTGTTGTCGCGTGCCTTGGGTGCATTGACGCCGGTTGACCGCGAAGATGTGCTGATTGGATTGCATTCGCCCGACGACGCGGCGGTGGTGCGTGTGCCACCTGGCAAGGCCATGGTGCATACGGTGGACTTTTTCCGCGCCTTCATCGACGACCCCTACGTGTTTGGCCAGGTGGCGGCCAACCACGCGCTGGGCGACATTTACGCGATGGGTGGCGAGCCGCAGTCGGCCACCGCGGTGGTGACGGTACCACCCGGTCTCGAGGCCAAGGTCGAAGAACTGCTGTTCCAAATGATGAGCGGTGCGGTGGAAGTATTGAACGCGGCCGGGTGTGCATTGGTGGGGGGGCACACCGGCGAGGGCAAAGAACTGGCTTTGGGTTTTGCCATCAATGGCCTGGTGGACGAGTCCATGTCTAGCGTGATGCGCAAGGGCGGTATGTTGCCCGGCGATGTGTTGCTGCTGACCAAACCGGTGGGTACCGGCACCCTGTTTGCGGCTTACCCGCAGGCGGCTAGCATGCCGGGCTTCCGCGGGCGCTGGATTCAGCAGGCGCTGCGTTCCATGGTGGTGTCCAACCGCTCGGGAGCTGAGATATTGACGCGGCATGGCGCCACTGCCTGCACCGACCTGACTGGCTTTGGTTTGCTCGGCCACCTGGTGGAAATGACCCGGCCTTCGGGTGTCGACGCGGAACTCGACCTGTCAGCGCTGCCTGTACTGGACGGGGCCGAGGCATGTCTTGCGGCGGGCATCGCCAGCTCACTCGCGCCCGCCAACGTGCGCTTGCGCCGTGCCTTGCGCAACCAAGCCGACTTCGTCAATCATCCGCGTTACCCGCTGATTTTTGACCCTCAAACCGCCGGTGGTTTGCTGGCCAGCGTGCCGGCCGCGCAGGCCGCGGCCTGTTTGCAGGCCTTGCGCGACGG
>CAZANT010000307.1:0-3177 GCA_964486575.1 uncultured Burkholderiaceae bacterium
TTCACCACGAACGGCAGGCCCTGGCCGCCGTAGTCGGGGTCGCAGCTCAACGCGGGCCAGCCGCCTTCGACGTACTTGGCGTAGGCTTCCTTGAAACCGCTGGGGGCCTTCACCTCGTGGGTGGTGCGGTCCAGCACGCAGCCTTCGGCGTCGCCGCTGATATTGAGCGGGAAGGTAACTTCAGAGGCGAACTTGCCGCCTTCTTCCAGCACCGCGTTGATGGTGTCGGCGTCCACATCGGCGTGTTTGGGCATGGCCCTCAGCTCGTCGGTGACGTTGAAGACTTCATGCATCAGGAACTGCATGTCGCGGAGGGGAGGGGTATAGGTAGGCATGGTTCAGTCCTTCGAGGGGGTTTGTTTGGGAGCTTTGGAAATGGATTTCGTACCAACCGCCCGCAGTGGCGCCTTCGACGCGCTGGCGGGCTGGCCGTAACGGGCAAGGATGTGGTCGAACCCGGCGCGGGCACGGGCCACCGAACCAGGGGTTTTAAGGAAGCGGGCTTCGTAGTGCAGCGCAAGGATCACGCCGTGCAGTTCGAAGGCCATTTGCTGGTGGTCAGTGCCCGGCAGCAGGTCACCCATGTCACGGGCCTGCACCACGGCGCGGTTGATCGCCGAAAGCCAGGTTTGCACCGAACTGGCCAGCGCGTCGCGCACCGGCCCGGGCCGGTCATCGAACTCGACGGCGCCGCTGATGTAGAGGCAACCAGAGTCGATTTCGACCGAGGTGCGCTGCATCCAGTTGTCCACCATCGCGCGCAGGCGCGGCAGACCACGGGGCTGCCGCAGCGAGGGGTAAAACACCTCTTCCTCAAAGCGGCTGTGGTATTCGCGTATCACCGAGATCTGCAACTCCTCCCGCGAGCCGAAGTGGGCGAACACGCCCGACTTACTCATCTGGGTAACCTCGGCCAGGGCACCGATGCTTAGCCCTTCCAGCCCGATCTGCGTGGCCAAGCCCAAGGCGGCATCGACGATGGCGACCTTGGTTTGCTGGCCCTTTTGCAGGGCGCGGCCTTCGCGGCTGGTTTTGTGGAGTGGCAGGGAAGACACCGGCATGGCACCTCCTTAAAAAAAAGAACGACCGTTCTATTTTGCAGGAATTCGCCAAGGTGCGCCAATACCTGATGCCCTCTAGAGGAAATTGCCTAGGAATAGGTAATCTGTCACACGGGTAACCCCATGTCGGGCTACTCAATCAGGTGCGCACTGGCACCGCGCGCACCGCTTGGCCAGCAATGCCAAATACCCGGTCCCCCGCCACGGGCTGTACCGGGTGCATGCCGGTGAAATGGCCAAACGCGGGCAACACACCCACTGGCCGCTTTGCGGCATCGCCCAGCCAGAAGCAGGGCAGTCGCAACCGGTCCTGGCCGGGACCCGACACCCGCACGCAGGGGTGCAGGTGCCCCGCCAGCACATAAGCACCAGCCACGGTCTGGGGGTGATGGCACAGCGCCAACAGCGCGCCATTGTCGTTCAGCCTCAGCGGTTCGTTGACGACTTCGATGCCGAGCGCGGCGGGCGGGTCCCCGGCGCGGCTGTCGTGGTTGCCGCGCACCAGCGTCAGCGACAAGCCGGCATGGGTCTGTCGCCAGCGGCCGAGGGCAGCCAGGGTGGCCGGTGCATGGGCGCGGGCGGAATGCAGGAAGTCGCCGAGAAACACCACGCGCCGGGCGGCGCATTGCGCCACCACCGCGGCCAGTTGGTCGAGCGTGGCGCTGGTGGTGCCTTGGGGCACCGGCACACCCAACTGGCGAAAACTCACCGCCTTGCCAAAGTGCGCATCGGCCACGAGCAGCGTGGCGCTGTCGGGCAGGAAGGCCGCACCACTGCTGTGCAGGCCCACCACCGCTCCCGCTAGCGAGATTTCAAGCAAGAATGGCCTCAAGCCTTCGTGAAAACTCAGGATTTAGCTATATTTCCTATAGCATTCAACACGCATTCAAAGCAACCGGGCAAGGCTGGCTTCAAGGTGTTCGGAGGGCTGGCGCTTGAAACCGGAGCGGGCGAAGCGCTGCAGACGGCCGACCACAAAAGCGGTGAGCACCGACGCCTGCACCTGCGCATCCACCGTGGGGGTGGCCGAGCCTTGGCTTTCTGCGAGCGGCCGCAGGCACTGGCGCAGCGTCGCTTCCACTTTGTCAAAAAACTGGTTCATGCGCTGCTGCAGGCGCTCGTTCTCAAACACCAGTGCGTCGCCCACCATCACCCGCGTCATGCCAGGGTTTTTCTCGGCAAACTGCAACAGCATGGCGACGAGCTGGCCGGCCTGGCGGGCACCGTCCACCGCCGGCGCGTCGGTCGACGCGCGCTCGGTGATCTGATTGATGAGGGTGAACACGGTCTGCTCGATGAACTCGATCAGACCTTCGAACATCTGTGCCTTGCTGGCGAAGTGGCGGTACAGCGCCGCTTCACTCACGTCGAGCCGCGCGGCCAGAGCGGCGGTGGTCACACGCTCGGCACCTGGCTGCTCCAACATGCCAGCCAGCGTTTGCAAAATCTGCACCCGCCGTTCACCGGGCTTGGGGCGTTTGCGTGCGGCAGACTCGCTGGCCAGCGCCGGTGGCACGGCCTCGGCGGCAAGGTCGGTAGCGGAGTGGTTTTCGGTGTCGGACATGGGGCAAGCGCTGTTACTTTTTGATTCTCGCACAGCGTCTGTGCACCTCAATCCTTAGGACCTGTGCGCTCGGTGCCTCAGCATCTGTGACCCCGATCGGTCAGGAGGTTGTGCCTTCCAGCAGCCGCTTCAGGTAATGCCCGGTGAAACTCGCCGGATGCGCGGCCACCTGTTCGGGGGTACCGGTCACCAGCACCTGGCCGCCGCCGGAGCCGCCCTCGGGGCCCATGTCAATCAGCCAGTCGGCAGTTTTAATGACGTCGAGGTTGTGTTCGATGATGACGATGGTGTTGCCCGCGTCGCGCAGCTGGTGCAACACCTTGAGCAGCAAGTCAATGTCTGCAAAATGCAGGCCGGTGGTGGGCTCGTCCAGGATGTACAGCGTGCGGCCGGTGTCGCGTTTGCTCAACTCCAGCGCCAACTTGACGCGCTGCGCCTCGCCGCCCGACAAGGTGGTGGCTGCCTGACCCAGCCGCACATAACTCAACCCCACGTCCAGCAGGGTGTGCAGCTTGCGCGCGATGGTGGGTACCGGCTTCAGGAACTCGTAAG
>CAZANT010000308.1:0-3171 GCA_964486575.1 uncultured Burkholderiaceae bacterium
GGAAGTAGGTGAACTGCGTCACCTCCATGCCGTTGAGCCACACCTCCCAGCCCAGCCCCCAGGCGCCCAGCGTGGGGTTCTCCCAGTCGTCTTCCACGAAGCGGATGTCGTTCTTCTTCAGGTCGAAGCCCAGCGCCTCCAGGCTGCCGAGGTACAGCTCCAGGATGTTGCTGGGTGCGGGCTTGAGCACCACCTGGTACTGGTAGTAGTGCTGCAAGCGGTTGGGGTTCTCGCCGTAGCGGCCGTCTTTGGGGCGGCGGCTGGGCTGCACGTAGGCGGCTTTCCAGGGCTCGGGGCCGAGGGCGCGCAGGAAGGTGGCGGTGTGGGACGTGCCCGCGCCCACTTCCATGTCGTAGGGTTGCAACAGCGCGCAGCCCTGTCGGTCCCAGTAGGACTGCAGGGTCAGGATGATTTGCTGAAAGGTGAGCATGTTGGGTGATGTGATGTCGGCCACGCGCACCAGAAAAGCCGGCGGCGCGTGCAAACCTTTGATTTTACGGGGCTTCCCTGGCCCCTCACCCGCGCTGGCCAGTGACTCAATATTCCCAGAAAATGCGCTGCAGCTCCTTGGTGTCGCCGGTCTTGGTCAGCGCCACTGCGGCCAGGATACGGGCCTTTTGGGGCCGCAGGTCGTGCGCGGCCACCCAGTCGTACTTGTCGTCGGGTTGCTCGGCGTTGCGCAGCACAAAGCCATCGGGCACACGTGACGAACGGATGATGTGCACGCCCTGACCGCGCAGTTCCTGCAGCACCGGAACGATGCGGTCGGCCACCGAGCCATTCCCCGGCCCACCGTGCACCAGCGCCTTGATGCCTGACTTGCCCACCGCGTCGAATGCGGTACGCGGCACGTTGCCGTAGCTGTAGACGATCTCAACAGGTGCCAGCGTGGTGATCTCGTCGATGTTGAATTCCGAGCCCGCAGTGTGGCGCTTCACCGGCGCACGGAACCAGTAGTTCTTGCCCTCTACCACCATACCCAGTGGCCCCCACTGGCTGGTGAAGGCGTTGGTTTTGATGTTGACGTTCTTCGACACGTCGCGACCACTCTGGATTTCATCGTTCATGGTGACCAATACGCCCTTGCCCGCCGAGTCCTTGCTGGCCGCGACCACCACGGCGTCGTACAGGTTCAGTGCGCCGTCTGCCGACAGGGCCGTGCCCGGGCGCATGGAACCCACCACCACGATGGGCTTGCTGGTGCGGATAACCAAGTTCAAAAAGTAAGCGGTCTCTTCCAACGTGTCGGTTCCATGGGTGACCACAATGCCATCCACATCGGCCTGCTTCACCAGCGCCGAAACTCGGCGCGCCAGTGTCAGCAACTGCTCGTTGGTGAAGCTTTCCGATGCGATCTGGAACACCTGCTCGCCCTTGACGTTGGCCACCGTGGCCAGCTCGGGCAGGCCGGCCAGTAGCTTGTCCACCGGCACCTTGGCAGCGGCGTAAGTGGCGCTGTTCAGGGCCGAGGCTCCAGCTCCGGCGATGGTGCCGCCGGTGGCCAACACCACCACTGTGGGTTTGACCGTCTGCGCCGCAGCCACAGTGGCCAGCAGCGCGAATGCCAGGCCAACCAACCAATGTTCTGGTTTGAAAATGCGCATGGCGAGTCTCCTCGAAGTTAAGAAAGGTTCAATGCGGGCGACGCAACCGGCGTACCAATCCTGCCACGGCCACCAGCCCCAAGGCCAGCAACCACAGTGGCATTAAGCCAAACCGCGACACCCACCAGGCAAATGGCGTGATGATGGTGCGGCCTTCTACGCTGCCAATCAGCGCGCCGCGCGTCAGGCGAGGCAAGGCGTAGGTGACGCGGCCCAGGTGGTCGATCACCACCGTGGCGCCTGTGTTGGTGGCGCGCACAAATGGCCGCTCAAACTCGCGGGCGCGCATGCGGGAGATGTGCAGGTGCTGATCAATCGCCACACTGTCACCAAACCAGCCAATGTTGCTCACATTCACGAAAATGGTCGGTGCAGCGGCCAGGTTGCGAAATCGTGCGCCCAGCTCCTCGCCAAACAGGTCTTCGTAGCAAATGTTCGGGGCCAACCTTTGGCCTTGCCATTCGAACGAGGGCTGACCGACTGCTCCGCGGTTGAAGTCGCCCAGCGGGATGTTCATCAGCTCAGTGAACCAGCGAAATCCCAGCGGGATGAATTCGCCAAACGGCACAAGGTGGTGTTTGGCGTACTCGTACACCGAGCTTTGCCCTGGCGCCAAGCCGATTACGGAGTTGGTGTAACCCGACTCCAGGTTGCCCAGCGGGACGCCCAGCAGCGCCGCGCTGTCGCCGGTGGCGAAGCGCTTTCGCAGCATCGTCCAGTAACCGGGTGGCAAGTCGCCGGGCAGCAGTGGCACCGCCGTTTCTGGTGCCACCACCAACGCAGTGTCTGCGACCAGCATCTGCTGGCCGTACCAGTTGAGCGCGTCGGGCACGCCCTTGCCGGGCTGGAATTTCTCGTCCTGCGGGATGTTGCCTTGCAGCAGCGTCACATCAATCCAGCCAGAACTCCCCGGTGGCGGGCCGGCGGCGATGGAACCGGTGCGCACCAGTGGCGCCGCCGGTCCGGGCAACGCCCAGGAGACCACGGCCAGCGCGAACACGGTCAGCGCAGGCGCCAACCAGCCGCGCGGCAACGCCAGAGCGCTCAGCAAGGCCATCAAACTGCCAGCGAGCAAGGCCGCCACGGCACCGGTGCCGTACACCCCCGCGTACCGAGGCCAGGCGGCGAGCGGACCATCCAGATGGGCATAGCCGCTGGCCCCCCAGGGAAAGCCCGTGAACAAGGTGTTGCGGGCCAATTCGGCCAAAGTCCAGAGCGCGGCAAAGAGCACCGCGGCCCACAAGGGATTGACCTGCCGACGGGCAAACAACACGCCGTAAACCGCGCCCGCTGCACCGTAATAAACTGCTAGGAAACCCGCGAGACCCACCACAGCGGCCACCGCCAACGGCGCTGCCAGCCCACCATAGGTGTGCATGGAGATGTAGAGCCACCAGAACGTGCCGGTGAGCATGGCCAGCGCGAACAGCCAGCCTCGCAAGGCCGCTTGCGGCCAAGTGAGTGCACGTTGCAGCAGACCGGCCAGTACCAGCAGCGAGAACACCTGCAGCCACCAGACCGGCTGGCCCGGCGAGATGCCCGGCGGCGCCCAGGCGAACGGCCAAGC
>CAZANT010000309.1:0-3139 GCA_964486575.1 uncultured Burkholderiaceae bacterium
CGAAGAAAAGATGTGCCACATGTTCGGCGTGGTCAAGAACAAAATCATGTACGGTAAAAAGGTTAAGGGCATCGAGCGCAGCACCTTCCTGATCGCGCCCGATGGCACCCTCGCCGAAGAATGGCGCGGCCTGAAAGTACCGGGCCACGTGGACGATGTTCTAAAAGCTGTTAAAGCCCTGAAGAAGGCCACTGCCTGAGGCACAGACAAGGGCCTTGAGCCGCTGTCATATCGCCGGGAAACGTCCGGTCGCGTCATGCATAATGAATTCATGCATTGGAGTGTGACACCCTGTTTCCCAGCCACGAGCCGCCCTGGTCACCAGGCGGCTTTTTTTATGGCTGAGAACAAGACGGGCACCCACGTTATTCACCGCCTACCCTGATCTCCCGACTGTATGCCCTTGCCCCCTGCTCCTACCAAACGCGCTGCGCTGTTAACACCTGAAGCGCTGGAAGCGCCCATCCGTAGCCAGACTAAACAAGCCACGCGCCGGGCACAACAACCGCCGGTCGCCCCGGCGGCCACACCGCCTTCGCCACCGGCGGTGGTGGTCGAACCGGCGGAGGTGGGGCACCCATCGCCCACATACCAAGCGCAACGCAAAGCGGAGGAGCCAGCAACGCGTGCCAAACGCCCCCGCCCCGCCGGGCCATCCAAATTGTTCGTGCTGGACACCAACGTACTGATGCACGATCCGATGTGCCTGTTCCGTTTTGAGGAACACGACATCTATCTACCGATGATCGTGTTGGAGGAATTGGACAGTCACAAAAAGGGCATGACTGAAGTGGCGCGCAACGCCCGCCAGACCAGCCGCACGCTGGACGCCCTGGCTGGCGCCCCCGGGGCAGACATCGGGGCCGGCCTCAAGCTCGACGCCACCGGCCACCGTGGTGTCGGCGGACGCTTGTTCTTTCAGACCCAGACCCTCAGCTACAGCTTGCCCACCAGCCTGCCCCAGGGCAAGGCGGACAACCAAATACTAGGGGTGGTCGAGGCATTGCGCCAGCAACATGCCCCCAGGGAGGTAGTACTGGTGTCCAAGGACATCAACATGCGGGTCAAATCCCGTGCGCTGGGACTGGCCGCAGAGGACTACCAAAACGACAAGACCCTGGAAGACGGAGACCTGCTGTACGCGGGCTCCATGGCCTTGCCGGCCGACTTCTGGGATAAACATGGCAAGACCGTCGAGAGTTGGCAACAGGGCAGCCACACCTTTTACCGGATCACTGGGCCGGTGGTACCCAGCCTGCTGATCAACCAGTTTGTGTACTTCGAAGCCCCAGGCGAACCCGCGCTGTATGCCAGAGTGACCGAAATTCGCGCCAAAACAGCGGTGCTGAAGACACTGAAGGACTTCAACCACCTCAAAAACGCGGTCTGGGGAGTCACCACCCGCAATCGCGAACAGAATTTCGCGCTGAACCTGTTGATGGACCCGGAGATCGACTTTGTCACCCTCACTGGTACCGCAGGCACTGGAAAAACCTTGATGGCGCTGGCCAGTGGCCTGACCCAGGTGCTGGATGACCGACGCTACACCGAGATCATTGTCACCCGCGCCACTGTGTCCGTGGGTGAAGACATCGGTTTTCTTCCCGGCACCGAGGAAGAAAAGATGGGCCCGTGGATGGGTGCGCTGGACGACAACCTGGAGGTGCTGGGAAAAACCGATACGTCGTCAGGAGAATGGGGGCGTGCGGCCACCAACGAGTTGATCCGTTCAAGAATCAAGATCAAAAGCATGAACTTCATGCGCGGACGCACCTTTTTGAACAAGTATGTAATCATCGACGAAGCGCAAAACCTGACGCCGAAACAGATGAAAACGCTGATCACCCGCGCAGGCCCCGGCACCAAAATCATTTGCATGGGCAATCTGGCGCAAATTGACACGCCTTATCTGACGGAAGGCTCCTCGGGGCTGACGTTTGCTGTCGACAAGTTCAAGGGCTGGCCCCACAGCGGTCACATCACCCTGGCACGAGGTGAACGCTCGCGTTTGGCGGACTTCGCCAGCGAGGTGCTGTAACACCCGCTGCCGGCAGCCCGGTGGGTGACTCAGGTCGCCCACCGGGCTTTTTTGTGGCTGTAGCAATCAATCGGCCAAAAAAAACCCCGCCGAAGCGGGGTTTTGTGCATCGGAGTGGAGCCGATTATTTTGCTGGGGCGCGGGTACCGACCACTTCGATCTCGACGCGACGGTTCTTAGCACGCCCTTCCGAGGTCTTGTTGTCAGCGATTGGCTGCTTCTCGCCCTTGCCTTCGGTGTAGACCCGGTTCTTTTCAACACCACTGGACACCAAGTAAGCCTTGACAGCTTCCGAACGGCGGATAGACAGCTTCTGGTTGTAATCGTCGCTGCCCACGGAGTCAGTGTGACCCACGGCAATGATGACTTCCAGGTTGATACCTTTGATCTTGCTGACCAGATCATCCAGCTTGGCTTTGCCTTCTGGCTTCAGCACGGCCTTGTCAAAATCGAAGAAAGCGTCCGCAGCGTAGGTGACCTTGGTGGCGACGGGTGCGACCGGCACGACTGCTGGGGCAGGAGCCGCTGCAGGCGCTGGCGCAGCCACGGGCGCAGGTGCTGGAGCGGGTGGCGGAGGTGGAACCAGTGCGCCGTCGCAGCCTTTGGCGGCGGTCGCAGGGGTCCAGCTCGCATCACGCCAGCAGAGTTCGTTAGTACCGTTTTTCCAGACGAGTTCGCTGGTGCCGTTAACCCAGTTGTCAACGGTTGCGCCGCCGTTGGCCGCGGTTACCTTGGTTTGAGCGCCGGCTGCGGTTGCAAGTGCAGCTGCGGCAAACAACATCGCCACTTTATTGAGTTTCTTCATGGTTCTCCTCAAGGGGAAAGGCCGCAGACTCGCTGCGAAATTTACACGGACCAAGTGACCATCACAAGGACCGTTGGAGTTTATTGTGCCATAGGGACTGTGACGGCGACCCCATCCGGGAGCCGTTGCGGCCACATCCGGGCGAATCTGACCTGTGTGTTGCGTGCTTGCGACAACCGGCGCTGGACCCCACCGGACCTAAAATAGCAGATTACGCCAGATTAAGAGACAACGTCCGACATGACCCAGTTCGCCAAAGAAACCCTGCCCATCAGTCTTGAGGAGGAAATGCGGCG
>CAZANT010000310.1:0-3131 GCA_964486575.1 uncultured Burkholderiaceae bacterium
CGTAGATCTTGCCCGTGTCGCCCTCAGAGCAGCTCACCGTGACCAGCGTGCCGTCCTTCAGCAGCTCGGTCGCGTCGCCGCAGCCGACCACGGCCGGGATGCCCAGCTCGCGCGCAATGATGGCGGCGTGGCAGGTGCGCCCGCCCCGGTTGGTCACGATGGCGCTGGCGCGCTTCATCACGGGCTCCCAGTTGGGGTCGGTCATGTCGGTCACGAGCACATCACCGGGCTGAACCTTGTCCATCTCACTGATGTTGTGCACTAGGCGCACGGGGCCGGTGCCGATCTTCTGGCCAATCGCGCGGCCCTCAGCCAGCACGGTGCCCTGGCCCTTGAGCTTGTAGCGCAGCTCGGCCTGGCCCTTGGCCTGGCTTTTCACGGTCTCGGGGCGCGCTTGCAGGATGTACAGCTGGCCGTCGGTGCCGTCCTTGCCCCACTCGATGTCCATCGGGCGGCCATAGTGCTGCTCGATCACCAGCGCGTAGCGGGCCAGCTGCTCCACGTCGGCGTCGGTCAGCGAATAGCGGTTGCGCAGCTCGGTGGGCACGTCCACGGTCTTGACCAGCTTGCCGCTGGCGGCTTTCTCTTCCGGCGTGGAGAACACCATCTGGATCAGCTTGCTGCCCAGGTTGCGGCGGATCAGCGCTTTCTTGCCCGCCTTGAGCATGGGCTTGTGCACATAGAACTCGTCGGGGTTCACGGCGCCCTGCACCACCGTCTCGCCCAGGCCGTAGCTGCTGGTGATGAACACCACGTCTTCAAAACCGCTTTCGGTATCGATGGTGAACATCACGCCCGCAGCACCCAGGTCGGAGCGCACCATGCGCTGCACGCCTGCCGACAAGGCGACCACGTCGTGTTCAAAACCCTTGTGCACACGGTAGGAGATGGCGCGGTCGTTGTACAGCGACGCGAACACTTCCTTCATCTTGTGCATGACTTCGTCGATGCCCACCACGTTCAGGAAGGTTTCCTGCTGGCCGGCAAACGATGCGTCGGGCAAGTCCTCGGCCGTGGCGGACGAGCGCACGGCAAACGAGGCAGCGGGGTTGCCCGCGCTCAGCTTGGCAAATTCGTCGGCAATGGCCTTTTGCAGGTCGGCCGGGAAGGGCTGGGCCTCGACCATGGCGCGGATTTCGGCGCCGACCTGCGCGAGGGCGCGCACGTCTTCGGTGTCCAGGCTCTTGAGCTTGGCGCTGATGCGGTCGGCCAGGCCGTCGTAGGCCAGGAATTCGCGGAACGCGTGGGCGGTGGTGGCGAACCCGGTGGGCACGCGCACGCCTTGCGGCAGCTGGGAGATCATCTCGCCGAGGCTGGCGTTTTTACCGCCAACCGCCTCGACATCGGTCATTCTCAGGTTTTCAAACGGTACGACCAGGGCGGTCGGGCTGAAAAGTGCAGACATGGGAAAGCTCCAGAAGTTGAAACCGGGTCTGCGTGCCGGGCCCTGGATGGCCTGCGGCAAGCGGCCATGCACGGCCTGGGGCTTTGTCGTTGTGGTTGTGGGCCGACGCGGTGCATGGTGAGAATTTGGATAATCGGCCGATTGTAGGCCCGGGCTTCTGGCGGCGGGCTGACGCTTTCAAAAAGGGGCTCCATGCATTCGCGCACCGTATTTTTTGTTTCGGACGGCACTGGCATCACCGCCGAAACCTTTGGCAACGCCATCCTGGCCCAGTTCGAAATGAAGCCCCGCCATGTGCGGCTGCCTTTCATTGACACGGCCGACAAGGCCCACCAGGCGGTGCGCCAGATCAACCACACCGCCGAGGTCGAGGGCAAAAAACCCATCGTGTTCACCACGCTGGTCAATATGGAGGTGCTCAAGGTCATCCAGGATGGCTGCAAGGGCATGCTGCTGGACATGTTTGGCACCTTTGTGCACCCGCTGGAGGAAGAACTGGGCGTGAAGTCGCACCACCGGGTGGGCCGGTTTTCAGATGTGAGCCGCAGCAAGGAGTACAACGACCGCATCGAAGCCATCAACTTCAGCCTGGCGCACGATGACGGCCAAAGCAACCGCGACCTGGCCGGTGCCGACGTGATCCTGGTGGGCGTGAGCCGCAGCGGCAAGACGCCCACCAGCCTGTACCTGGCCATGCAGTGCGGGCTGAAGGCGGCCAACTACCCGCTGATTCCGGAAGACTTCGAGCGCCGCCAGCTCCCACCGGCCCTGGTGCCTTTTCAAAAAAAGATCTTCGGCCTGACCATCAGCCCCGAGCGGCTGTCCGAGATCCGCAGCGAGCGCCGCCCCAACTCCAAGTACGCCGACCTGCTCAACTGCCGCAACGAGGTGGCCGAGGCCGAGGCAATGATGCGCCGCTCAGGCATCCGCTGGCTGTCGACCACGACCAAATCGATTGAGGAAATCGCCACCACCATCCTTCAGGAAATCCGTCCAGAACGGCTGGTGTACTGACGACCCACACACCCGGCGCAACGCAGGCCTTTCCCATGAAAATCTTTCACTCCATCGCCCTGACCCTGTGCGGCACGTTGGCTGCGCTACCCGCGTTGGCACGCGACGTGGTCGATCTGCCTGGCTTTGCGATTGACCGCAACGAGGTCAGCATTGCCCGATTTGCCGATTTTGCGAAGGCCACTGGCCGCACCACGGCGGCCGAGCGGGCCGGTGGTGGCCATGAGTGGGGGGCGGGCTGGGAGCGGCGGCCGGGCTGGACGTTTCGCCAGCCGTTTGGCGAGGCACCGGCCAGCCCGCAGTGGCCAGCGGTGCACGTGAGCTGGCAGGAAGCCAGCGACTTTTGCCGCCACGCCGGCGGGCGACTGCCCACGCGGGCCGAATGGACGCTGGCCGCTTACACCGAGCAGGGGCCTGGCTTGGCCGATGGCTTTGCCAAGGGCCGGACCTACCCCTTCCCCACCGGTGATTCGCCAGCCGGTACCAACACCAGCGGCGACGACCCGTGGCCGCGCCTGGCCCCTGCCGCCACCACCCGGCGCGGGGTGAACGGCCTGTACGACATGGGCGCCAACGCCTGGGAATGGCTGGCCGACCGCGAGGCCGACAAGGCGCTGACCGCTGGCGGCTCGTGGTGGTACGGCCCGGACCAGATGCGCGCAGGCAGCATGCAATGGAAGCCCGCCGACTTCTACGTGGTGTACATCGGGTT
>CAZANT010000311.1:0-3118 GCA_964486575.1 uncultured Burkholderiaceae bacterium
CGCTTGCCGTAGGGCAGTGCGGGCGAAACGGTGATCTGGTCAAAGGCAAAGCTCAGCACGTCCTCGGCCTCGCCCAGCTGGCCCAGGGCGCCGCGCAACAGCAGGCCCAGCATCGCCAGCGTACTCACTGGCTTGAGCACCACGGCGGCCAGTTGGCCATGCTCAATCTGTGTCGCTTCAGGCAGACCAATCTGCTGCAGCTGAAGCGGGTTGTTTCCCACAAACAAGGTGGGTGTGCGCATCACCCGGGTGCCGGACGCGTGGTCGATGCGCAACTTCAATTGACGGTGTTCGCGCAGCAGAGTGACAAGGGCCGAGCCCAGGGCGACCAGGCGGCTGCGGCCAAACTGGGCCTTGTAGGCCTCGCGGTCTTCCAGCAGCTGTGGGTAGAGGCCCAGGCTGGCGTTGACCAGAAACACCCGGTCGTTGATCAAGCCCACCTGCACCGGCCAGGCGGTGGCCGAGAGCAGCAGCTCGGTGGCTTCGGCCGTGTCTTCGGGGATGTGGTGGGCGCGGCCAAAGTAGTTGAAAGTGCCCTGGGGCAGCACGCCAAACGGGCAGCCGCTGCCGAGCGTGGCGGCGGCCACCGCGTTGATGGTGCCGTCGCCACCGGCCGCCACCACCACGCCGCCCAGGGCCTTGGCGTCGCGCACCGCCTGCTCGATGGTGGCCAGCATGGGCGTGCCCTGGGTCAGGGGGCGCAGGTGAAATTCGCGCCCGGCCTCGGTCAGCACCCGGCGGATCGTGGCCTCGGGCTCGCCGGCCTCGTGGCTGCCCGAGCCGGTGTTGAGCACGATGAACAATGGCGCCGTGGACGCAACGGCAAGGGGTTGGGTGGGCAGCATGGTACAAAGAGCTTACCGGCATTGGGAAACACGGCCATGCCGCGGGGGAAAACACGGGGCACAGTGCGGGTCACGATAATCGGGCATGTCCCAAGCCCCCGAAAACAACCCCCTCGATTTCAGCCGGTTGCCGCTGTCACCGGCCATGCTGGCCAACCTGACGCAGCTGGGCTACACCGCGATGACCCCGATCCAGGCCGCCAGCCTGCCGGTGGCGCTGCTCGGCAAGGACCTGATCGCCCAGGCCAAAACCGGCAGTGGCAAGACCGCCGCCTTTGCGCTGGTGCTGTTGGCCAACCTGAACGCGCGCCGTTTTGCGGTGCAGACCCTGGTACTGTGCCCGACCCGCGAACTGGCCGACCAGGTGGCGCAGGAGGTGCGGCGGCTGGCGCGGGCCGAAGACAACATCAAGACCGTGACGCTGTGTGGCGGTGTGCCAATGCGCATGCAAAACGCCAGTCTGGAGCACGGCGCGCACATCGTGGTCGGCACGCCCGGCCGCATCATGGACCACCTGCAGCGCGGCACACTGGACCTGAGCGCTTTGAACACGCTGGTGCTGGACGAAGCCGACCGCATGCTGGACATGGGGTTCCTGGACGACATCACGACCGTGGTGAAACAGTGCCCCAAAGAGCGCCAGACCCTGCTGTTTTCGGCCACCTACCCCGAAGGCATTGACAAAATCGCGCGCCAGTTCATGCGTGAGCCGCAGCAGATCACCGTGGCTGCGCCCGTGACCGAAAGCACCATCGAGGAACGCTTCTACGAGGTCACCCGCGCCAACCGGCTGAGCACGGTGGCGCTGATCCTGAACCACTTCCGCCCGGTGAGTACCATCGCTTTTTGCAACACCAAACAGCAGTGCCGCGAGCTGGTGGCCTTGCTGCAGGCCCAGGGCTTCAGCGCGCTGGCGCTGTTTGGCGAGCTGGAGCAGCGCGAGCGAGACCAGGTGCTCGCGCAATTTGCCAACCGCAGCTGCTCGGTGCTGGTGGCCACCGATGTGGCCGCGCGCGGGCTGGACATCACCCAGCTGGAAGCCGTGGTCAATGTGGACATCTCCCCCGACGCCGAAGTGCATGTGCACCGCATTGGCCGCACCGGCCGGGCCGGTGAGTCTGGCCTGGCTTTGAGTCTGGCCAGTCTGGACGAGATGGGGTTTGTAGGCCGCATTGAGCAGTACCTGAACCGCGAGTCGGACTGGCACACGCTGGACGAACTCACGCCCACCGGCAGTGGCCGTTTGCTGCCGCCGATGGTGACGCTGCAAATCCTCGGCGGACGCAAGGAAAAAATCCGCGCCGGCGACGTGCTGGGGGCGTTGACCGGCGAGGCCGGCTTCACCCGAGAGCAGGTGGGCAAGATCCATGTGACCGACTTCTGTACTTTTGTGGCGGTGGACCGCGCCATCGGCCGCGAAGCAATGGACCGCCTGAATGCCGGCAAGGTCAAGGGCAAAAGTGTCAAGGTGCGCCTTGTTGGCTGACGACGCTCTGGCTGTGGTGCTGGGCACCGGCGGCATCGGCACCGCACTCGCCGAGGCGCTGGTGACCGAGGGCCGTTACACCCAGGTGCTGGCGCTGGGCCGCCAGACTGCACCGGCGTTTGATGTGACCGACGAGGCCAGCATCGCCGCCGCCGCCGCGCATGTGGCGGGCCTGGGCCGGCACATGCGCCTGATGGTGCTGGCCACCGGTTTTCTGCATGGCAACAGTGGCCAACCCGAGCGCAGCTGGGCCCACCTCGACCCGGCGTACCTGCAGCAGGTGTTTCAGGTCAACGCGGTGGGCCCTGCATTGGTGATGAAGCATTTTTTTCCGCTGTTGCCCAAAACAGGGCCCTGTGTGGCCGGCTTCCTGTCGGCCCGGGTGGGCAGCGTGGGCGACAACGCGTTGGGCGGCTGGTACGGCTACCGCGCCTCCAAGGCGGCGCTCAACCAGCTGGTGAAAACCGCCTCGATTGAACTGGCTCGGCGCAATAAGGCGGCCGTCTGTGTGGCGCTGCATCCTGGCACGGTGGCCACCGGGCTGTCGCAGCCGTTTGCCAAAACCGGTCTCACGGTACGGCCGCCGTCCGAGGCGGCGGGCGAACTGCTGGCGGTGCTCGCCGGGCTCGATGCAAGCCAGACCGGGGGCTTCTTTGACCACAAGGGCCAACCGGTGCCTTGGTAGGCGCTGCAGCGCCCTTGGACGGCAATTTTGAAGCCATATTGGGCTCAAGCCGCGGTCAAGCCTCGTTATTCAGCTATGTAAAACGTAGCGTCAGAATCGGGC
>CAZANT010000312.1:0-3104 GCA_964486575.1 uncultured Burkholderiaceae bacterium
GGGCCATGACCTGCACCCCGGAGTCCAGGATCTCGTCGCCGGTGATGACCAGACGCGCGTTGCCGCCGCCGAACAGCTCGGGGAACATGGTGCCGAAGTGCTGATTGACCGCGTTGAAGGTGCCCGAGAGCAACTCGCGGGTTTCGGCATCGATCTTTTTGATCGCGTCTTCCAGCGTGGTCATGGCTTCGGTCAGGTCGGCCGACTGCGCGTCCAAGAACTGCTTGCGCTCGCGCGCGCTGGCGAGTTCGTCCAGCGCCGCGAGGTTGACAGCGCCCAACGCAACGATCTCGCGGTTCAGGCGGTCGATCTCGCTTTGCAGACCGGTGAGCTTGACCTGGCCTACCGCGATGGACTCGGCCAGTGCCTCCATATCGGCGCCCGCGTCGGTCAACATCTGCGCGTACTGTTCAAAGCCCAGGCGCGAGGCCTGTTCCTTGAGCTGGAATTCGGTGATGCGGCGGCGCAGTGGTTCCAACTCGCGCTCCAGTGTGAGGCGGCGTTCGTCGCTGGCACGCAGCTTCGCGGTCAGGTCGTCGTACTCGCTGCGGCGCGCCCCCAGGGCCTGTTCGCGCTCCAGCTTCAAGGCCAGCGCGTCTTGCAGCCCGCCTTGTGCAGCGGCGTCTGTCAACCGGGTGAGTTCGTCGTGGGCTTTTTTCTCTTCACCGCGCAGCGCTTCGGCCTGCTGGGTGGCGGTGTCGATGGCGCGACCCAGCTCCGCCTGGCGGGAACGCAGGCTGCGCTGGGCAAAGCTCGCCTCTTGCGCGGCCCGCTCCAACGCCCGCACCTGGTCGCGACTCTCACTGAGCTTGCGATTCAACTCGATCACCCGCTCGTCCAGTTGCGCATGGCGCTCCTGGCTGTCGGCCAGCTGCATGTCCAGCTCTTCAAAGCGGGCTTCGGCGCCCATGCGGCGCTCCTGCAAGTCGTCAAGCTGGGCGTCGATCTCCGACAGGTCGCCCTCGATCTGCGCGTTGCGGGCGCGCGCTTGATCGGCCAGCTGCGTGAGCCGCAGTGTTTCCACCTGAAGCGCATGCGCCTGGGCCTGCGACGCCGAGGCATCCCGGCGCGCCTCCACCAGCCGCTGCGATGCGTCGGCGTAAGCGGCGTCGGCCCGCACCAGCGCAGCGCGCGCTTCTTCGCAGATCAGAGCCTGTGCACGCAATTGTTTGTCGAGGTTTTCGATCTCCTGGGCGCGCGCCAGCAAGCCCGCCTGTTCAGAGTCTTCGGCGTAAAAGCTGACGCTGTGCGCCGTCACTGCGTGGCCGCTTTGCAGGTACACCACCTCGCCGGGTGGCAAGTGGGTGCGGCTGGCCAGGGCATCGTCAAAACTGCTGGCGGTCCAGCAGCCGTGCAACCAGTCGCCCAACAGCGCGGATTGACCGGCGTCGTTGAGTCGCAGCCAGTCGGCCAGCGGACGCAGGCCAGCCGGGCCGGTTTTTGAGGGAACCACACCGGCCTGCGGAGGGGTGTAAAACGCCAACTTGGCCGGGGGGGCCGCATCGGCGGCAAACGCCTTGACCATCTCCAGCCGCGACACTTCCAGCGCGCCCAGGCGCTCACGCAGCGCCGACTCCAGCGCCTTTTCCCAACCGGGCTCAATGTGAATGCGGCTCCACAGGCCCTGCAAGCCTTCCAGCCCGTGCCGGGCCAGCCACGGCGTGAGCTTGCCGTCGGTGCGGACCTTGTCCTGCAACGCCCGCAAGGCGTCGAGCCGGGCCGACAAATCGGCCTGGCGCGCACTGTCGCTGTTCAGGGTTTGCTGGCACTGGCGGCGGGCTCCGTCTAGTTGGGGCACCGTGTCTTGCAGCTCGTGCAAGCGGGCTTCCCCCACATGGGCGGCCTCTTGGGCCTCTTGCAGTTGCGTTTCCAGACTGGCAAGGCGGGCCAGATCAGGCAATGCAAGCGCATTGCGGTCGGCAGCCAGCCGCTCGCGCCGGGTTTGCAACTGGCGGCTCTGTTCTTCGATGTTGCGCTGGTCGGCAGCCAGCACCTGGATCTGCTGCTGGACCTGTGTCACGGCACTGCGCTGGGCATTGGCCTTCTCTTGGGCAAGGCGCAGGGCGTCTTCCTGGTCGGGCAGTTGCAGGCTCTGGTCTTCCAGTTGTGCGGCCAGCGTGATGGCCTGGTCTTCGGCCTGTACATCTTGTTCTGCAAGTGCGGCTTGTTCGGCCTCGGCTTGCTCGCGGCGGTCGGCCCATTGGGCAAGCTGCTCTTTCAAACTGGTCAGGCGCTGCTCGATGCGCTGGCGACCTTCCACCACGAAACGGATCTCCGCCTCCAGCCGGCCGACTTCAGCGCTGGCTTCATACAGCAGGCCCTGGGCGCGGTTCACGTGGTCACCCGCAGCGTAGTGGGCCTGGCGGATGGTCTCCAGCTCCGACTCGATGTGGCGCAAGTCGGCCACCCGCGCTTCCAACGCGTTCACCGCCGACGCGGCCTCGGCCTGCACCCGCGTCTGGTCGGCCTCGGCGTCAGCCCGTTTCAGGAACCACAATTGGTGCTGCTTGAGGGTGACGTCGGTTTGCAGGGCGTTGAAACGCTGCGCCACCTCGGCCTGTTTTTCCAGTTTTTCCAGGTTGGCGTTCAGCTCGCGCAAGATGTCTTCGACCCGGGTCAGGTTCTCTCGGGTGTCAGACAGCCGGTTTTCGGTCTCGCGCCGGCGTTCCTTGTACTTGGAAACGCCCGCCGCCTCTTCCAGGAACAGCCGCAGCTCTTCAGGTTTGGACTCGATGATCCGGCTGATGGTACCTTGGCCGATGATGGCATAGGCGCGTGGCCCCAGCCCGGTGCCGAGGAACACGTCTTGCACATCCCGGCGGCGCACCGGCTGGTTGTTTATGAAGTAGCTGCTGGTGCCGTCGCGGGTCAGCACCCG
The DNA here is from genome assembly GCA_964486575.1 of uncultured Burkholderiaceae bacterium. Taxonomy (GTDB): domain Bacteria; phylum Pseudomonadota; class Gammaproteobacteria; order Burkholderiales; family Burkholderiaceae_C; genus PCRC01. The sequence continues at coordinate 2,879 of CAZANT010000312.1, forward strand.
TTTGACTGCGATCTCGGCAAACTGTGCCCATTGGCCACCCGCGCGGTGGTCGGCGTTGTCAAACACCAGCTCCACGCTGGCGCGGCTGGCCGGTTTGCGCAGGTTGGTGCCGTTGAAGATCACGTCCTGCATGCTCTCGCCGCGCAGCTCGCTGGCACGGCTTTCGCCCAACACCCAGCGCACCGCGTCCATGATGTTGGACTTGCCGCAGCCGTTCGGCCCCACC
>CAZANT010000313.1:0-3104 GCA_964486575.1 uncultured Burkholderiaceae bacterium
TTCATGCCAGTCCCTTCACGGGCAATGGGCGGTGATGTAGGCCTTGACCTGGTCCACGTCCGACGGCATCACCCGAACCCGTTTGGGCAGGGACTCGATGCCTTCGAACTTGGCGGGGCGGCTGGGCTCACGACCGAGGGCTTCCACAATGGTGGCGGCGAACTTGATCGGCAAGGCGGTCTCCAGGACCACCATGGGCGTGCCCGGCTGCAGGTGTTCACGCGCGACCTTGATGCCGTCGGCGGTGTGGGTGTCCACGATCACGCCAAAGCGGGTGAAGGTGTCGCGGATGGTGTCCAGCCGATTGGCATGGGTGCTTTTGCCGCTGAGGAAGCCGTAACGGGCAGCGGCCTGCGCAAAAGCCGGGTCGCTCCCGAGCTCGAACCGCCCTTGGGTCGAGAGGGCCAAGCCGAACAAGTCGGCGGTACGCCCCGCGTCGCGGCCCAGCAGGTCGAACACGAAGCGCTCGAAGTTGCTGGCTTTGGAAATATCCATCGACGGGCTGGAGGTCTCAAACGTGTCGGCGCTGCCCCTTACCCGGTAGGTGCCGGTGCGGAAGAACTCGTCGAGCACGTCGTTTTCGTTCGTGGCAGCCACCAGGTGGTCGATCGGCAGACCCATCATGCGCGCCACGTGGCCCGCGCAGATGTTGCCAAAGTTGCCGCTGGGCACGGTGAAGCTCACCCGCTGGGCATTGTGGGTGGTGGCCTGGAAATAGCCGGCAAAGTAGTACACCACCTGGGCCATCAATCGCGCCCAATTGATGGAGTTGACGGTGCCGATCTTGTAGCGCCGCTTGAAGGACAGGTCGTTGGAAACGGCCTTGACGATGTCTTGGCAGTCGTCGAACACACCCTCGATCGCGATGTTGTGGATGTTCTCGTCCTGCAGGCTGAACATCTGCGCTTGCTGAAACGGGCTCATGCGGCCGTTCGGCGAGGTCATGAAGACGCGTACACCGCGCTTGCCGCGCATCGCGTACTCGGCCGCACTGCCGGTGTCGCCCGAGGTGGCGCCCAGGATGTTGAGTTCTTCACCGCGCCGGCCCAGTTCGTACTCGAACAGGTTACCTAGCAGCTGCATTGCCATGTCTTTGAAGGCCAGCGTCGGGCCGTTGGACAGGGCTTCGAGGTACAGCCCCGGTTCGAGATGCTGGAGCGGTACGATGGCCGCAGTACCAAACACCGCTTCGGTGTAGGTCTTGCGGCACAGGGCACGCAGGTCGTCGACGGGGATGTCATCAATGTAAAGCGACAACACCTCAAACGCGAGGTCGGCATAGGGCAGGCCACGCCAGCGGGTCAACGTGGTGTCGTCCACCTGCGGGTAAGACTCGGGCAGGTACAAGCCGCCGTCTGGCGCCAAGCCTTCAAGCAAGATTTCGCAAAAACGGCGGCGGTCCGGATGGCCGCGGGTACTCAGGTAGTTCACGGTTCTTTTCTCTTCAATTCACAGTCTTACGGCCCTACAGGCCGATGCGGTAGTAGTGCAGATCCAGCCACAGCCGCGAGCCCAGCAGCAGGACCAATCCACCCACCAGAACCAGATAGTGCACACCGCGATCGACCGCATTGTCGGTCCAATCGAGCAGCGCAAAATACAGCCAGGCCACCAGAAAGCTTGCCGCCCCGTTGACAACCAGGTCCCGCTGGGACACCGATCCGTTCAACGCGACACGACCACTGCGAACCAGAAGGCCAAATGCCAGCGCGGCATGGACACATGGGCCATCTTCAGCAAGGCTGCCAGAGTGAGCGCGGCAACCAGGGTGGGCACGTGCGCTCCGGGGGGCTTTCAGCTCAGTTCCTCTTTGCGGATGCGGGTAATCGACGCCAGCACCGTGGGCAGTCCCTGCATCTCCGCGATCGCTTCGTTCATCGTACCCTCGCGGGTGTCGTGGGTCAGGATGATCACGTCGGTCTGGGTCGAACCCTCACCCCCCACCTCGTCCGCTTCGCGCTGCAACACCGCATCGATGCTGATGCCCGCTTCGGCCAGGATGCCGGTCACCTTGGCCAGCACGCCAGCCTGGTCAGCCACGCGCAGGCGCAAGTAGTAGCTGGTCACCACCTCGCTCATGGGCAAAACAGGCAGGTCGCTCATGGCGTCCGGCTGGAATGCGAGATGCGGCACGCGCTGCGCTGCGTCGGCCGTGTGCAGGCGGGCAATGTCCACCAGGTCGGCAATCACTGCGCTGGCAGTGGGTTCGCTGCCCGCGCCCTTCCCGTAGTACAGCGTGGTGCCGACAGCATCACCATGCACCATGACGGCATTCATCGCGCCTTCCACGTTGGCGATCAGCCGTTTGGCCGGCACGAGGCTGGGGTGCACCCGCAGCTCAATGCCGGTGGACCGGCGCTTGGCAATGCCCAGGAGCTTGATGCGGTAACCAAGTTGCTCAGCGTACTGGATGTCTTGGGCGCCAAGCTGCGTGATGCCTTCTACATAAGCCTTATCGAACTGCACCGGAATGCCGAAGGCGATTGCGCTCATCAACGTGGCCTTGTGCGCCGCGTCCACGCCTTCAATGTCGAAGGTGGGGTCGGCCTCAGCGTAGCCCAACCGCTGAGCTTCTTTGAGCACCACCGAGAAATCCAGGCCCTTGTCGCGCATCTCGGACAAAATGAAGTTGGTCGTGCCATTGATGATGCCGGCCACCCACTGAATGCTGTTGGCCGTCAAACCTTCGCGCAATGACTTGATGATGGGGATGCCACCGGCCACTGCCGCTTCAAACGCGACCATCACGCCCTTCCGATGGGCTGCAGCAAAAATCTCGGTGCCGTGGACGGCAAGCAAGGCCTTGTTGGCGGTCACCACGTGCTTGCCGGCTTCGATGGCCTCGAGTACCAAGGCCTTGGCGATCCCATAACCACCGATCAGTTCGACCACGATGTCGATGTTGGGGTTGGCGATCACCGCACGCGCGTCGTTCACCACCGTCACACCGGGCCCCACCAGGCCCTTGGCGCGCTCAACGTCAAGGTCGGCCACCATGGTCACCTCGATGCCACGGCCAGCGCGGCGCTGGATTTCTTGCTGGTTGCGACGCAGCACGTTGTACGTGCCACTGCCCACGGTGCCAATGCCGAGCAGGCCAACTT
>CAZANT010000314.1:0-3098 GCA_964486575.1 uncultured Burkholderiaceae bacterium
GTATTCGCCCGCTGTGCATCGGCCGCAGCAACGACTCGGTGATGGTCGCCAGTGAGTCGGTTACTTTGGAAGGCACCTCGCATCAGTTTGAGCGCAACCTGCTGCCTGGCGAAGCCATATTTGTGAACCTGCAGGGGGAGGTGCACGCCCAGCAGTGTTCCGACCACCCGTCCCTCAACCCCTGCATTTTTGAGTTTGTCTATCTGGCGCGGCCCGACTCGTCGTTGGACGGCATCTCGGTGTACCAGGCACGGCTGAACTTGGGCGAATCGCTGGCCAAGCGGGTGGTATCCACCGTGCCACCGAGCGAGATTGACGTGGTGATCCCTATCCCGGAATCTAGCCGCCCCAGCGCGACACAACTCGCGCACCTCCTAGGCATTCCCTACCGCGAAGGGTTTGTGAAGAACCGGTACGTCGGCCGCACCTTCATCATGCCAGGCCAGGCGGTGCGCAAGAAATCGGTGCGCCAGAAGCTCAATGTGATTGGCAGCGAATTCAAAGGCCGCAACGTCTTGCTGGTGGACGACTCCATCGTCCGTGGCACCACCTCCAAAGAGATCGTGCAAATGGCGCGGGACGCCGGGGCCCGCAAGGTTTATCTGGCCAGTGCTGCGCCCCCGGTGCGCTTCCCCAATGTGTACGGTATTGACATGCCCACCCCAGACGAATTGGTGGCGCACAACCGCACAGTTGAAGAAGTTCGCGAAATCATTGGCTGCGACGCCTTGATTTACCAGGACGTTGACGCCATGAAGCGCGCCGTTGAGAAGGCAGCCCCGCCCACTGGCAGCGCGGTGGCGGGCCAACTGGTTGGGTTCGACGCGTCGTGTTTTGACGGTGTTTACGTGACTGGCGACATCACCTCGGCCGACATCGTGCGACTGAACGAAAGCCGGGTGGGGGGCGACGACACCCAGTCGCAAGAAGACACCTCGCGCCTGGCGTTGCCCAACGCGCAAGTCAGCACCCAGGAGGCCTGAGCGTGAGTGACAGCAGCCTGCCTGCCGGTTTGCCCGATGGTCTGCAGCTTGACACCCTGGCGGTGCGAGCAGCTGTGGCCAAAAGCCAGTACGGCGAAAACTCCGAGGCGCTGTACCTCACCAGCAGCTTCGTACAGCCCGATGCGGCCACCGCTGCCCGGCGTTTCGCCGGCGAGGAAGACGGCTACATCTACTCCCGCTTCAGCAACCCCACGGTGGCCAGCTTCGAACAGCGCCTGGCCGCATTGGAGGGCACCGAAGCCGCCATTGGCACGTCGAGTGGCATGGCCGCGATCTTGTTGCTGTGCATGGGCCTGCTGAAGGCTGGCGACCATGTGATTTGCTCGCAAAGCGTGTTCGGCTCCACCATCAAACTGATCGCCGGTGAGTTCGGCAAGTTTGGTGTTCAGAGCACGTTCGTTTCGCAAACCGACGTGTCGGCCTGGCAGGCTGCGGTGCAGCCCAACACCAAGCTGCTGTTTGCCGAGACCCCCACCAACCCGCTGACCGAGGTATGCGACATCGCAGCCCTGGCCCAGGTAGCTCACGGCGCCGGCGCGTTGCTGGCGGTGGACAACTGCTTTTGCTCACCGTCGTTGCAGCAACCGGTACAGTTCGGCGCCGATCTCATCATCCATTCCGGAACCAAGTACCTGGACGGTCAAGGCCGTGTTGTTGCAGGTGCGATTTGCGGTCCGAAAAAGCTGATCGACGAGAAGTTCATCCCCGTGATGCGCAGCGCAGGTATGAGCCTGTCAGCATTCAATGCGTGGGTGGTGTTGAAGGGGCTGGAAACCTTGGGCATCCGCATGGAGGCTCAATCGCGCCGCGCTTTGGAACTGGCGACCTGGCTGGAGTCCCACCCCAAGGTCGCTCGTGTCCACTACCCGGGCTTGAAGTCCCACCCGCAACACGGCTTGGCCATGCTTCAGCAGTCGGGGCAGGGCGGTGCTGTGTTGTCGTTCGACGTGGTGGGTGACGACCCGCAGGTCTCGCGCCGAAACGCGTTTCACGTAATCGACAGTACCCGTGTGTGCTCCATCACTGCCAACCTGGGCGACACCAAAACCACCATCACCCACCCAGCCAGCACCTCGCATGGCCGCCTCACCGAACCGCAGCGCCAAGTCGCCCGCATCCAGCAGAGCCTGGTTCGCGTGGCGGTCGGCCTGGAAGCAGTGACCGATTTGAAAGCCGACCTCGCACGGGGTCTGGACACCCTTTGATGACCCAAAGCATTCGCACCCCGGGCGCCCGCGTCCGTACCCGCTTCGCACCGTCGCCCACCGGATTCATCCACCTCGGCAACATTCGCTCGGCACTCTACCCTTGGGCGTTCGCCCGGTCGCAGGGCGGCGACTTCATTCTCCGTATCGAAGACACCGACCTGGAGCGCTCCAGCCAGGCCGCAGTGGACGTGATCATCGAAGGCATGCGTTGGCTCGGCTTGGATCACGATGAGGGCCCGTTCTACCAAATGCAACGAATGGACCGCTACAAGGCGGTGCTGGCCGAGTTGCAGGCCGCTGGCCACGTCTACCCCTGTTACATGGGCATCGCTGAATTGGATGCTTTGCGCGTTCGCCAGATGGCAGCCAAAGAGAAGCCCCGGTACGACGGCACCTGGCGTCCCGCCCCAGGTAAAACTTTGCCCGCCATCCCAGAAGGTGTGCAGCCGGTGCTGCGCTTCAAGAACCCGCAGGGCGGTGTGGTCGCCTGGGACGATAAGGTCAAAGGTCGCATTGAGATCAGCAACGACGAGCTGGACGATCTGGTCATTGCCCGCCCAGATGGCACGCCCACTTACAACTTCTGTGTGGTGGTAGACGACATCGACATGGCCATCACGCATGTGATCCGTGGCGACGACCATGTGAACAACACGCCACGGCAGATCAATATTTTCCGTGCCCTTGGTCAGGAGCCACCGGTGTACGCCCACTTGCCCACCGTACTGAACGAGCTGGGCGAAAAGATGAGCAAGCGCAACGGCGCCAAGGCTGTCACCCAGTACGCGGTGGAAGGCTTTCTGCCCGACGCCATGGTGAACTACTTGGCGCGCCTGGGCTGGAGCCATGGCGACGACGAGATCTTCAGCCGCGCGCAGTTCCTCGA
>CAZANT010000315.1:0-3087 GCA_964486575.1 uncultured Burkholderiaceae bacterium
CCTTCCGCCGTGATCGGCGTGCTGGCGTGGCAGGTGCAAGCGCCGCACACGCCAACACCGCAGCCGTATTTGGGGCCGGTAAGGTCCAGCTTGTCGCGCAGGATGTAGAGCAGGTAGTCGTTGGGCTCAGCCACAACGGGGCGCGCCTGCTTGTTGACATTAAGGGTATAGGAAGCCATGGTGTGTTTTCTCCTGATGCTCAGCCGTCGACGGCAGGTGCGGTGGGTGAGGGATAGATCGGGAACTCTTGCGGGTAGTGCGAGGCTGCCCCTGGGTTCATGATGCTGTTCAAATGCGCCCAGGCATTTCCCACGGCGCCGAAGGAAGAAGGTGCACTCAACTCGCCAGCGCCACCGACGCGGGTGTCGTTGATGTTCACGAACCGTGCAGGGTGGTACTTGTAGTTGCACTCACGCATCCGGTTCCAGTAGTAGTTCAGGAACGTGCTCTGCTGCGCTGCACCTTCAACAAAGGTGATCTTGCTGAAATAGACCATGGCCACGGCGTCGGCGGTCGCACCTTCCATCATCTGGGCGGCGCCTGACGGGTTAGTGATCTTGCCCATATCGACGCAGGCCCAGACTTCCTTCACTTGGGGCGGTGTGGTCTTGATGTCGGCGGTACGGGAAATTTCCGACAACACGATCTGCATGGACGCGCTGTTCCACTCATCATGCACCGCGCAACCAATGCCTTTGAAAGTCGTTTTGCTGGCGTCGGCGTTCCAGGCGTCAACCTCTGCCTCAAGCTTTTCCCAGGTGCTTTGCATTTCCAGCAAGCATGTCTTGATGCGCTCGGCCTTGATGTACTTCAGGCGCAGGGCGTAACGGTTCTGCTTGGTCTGGCGTGCAATCTCGTCCAGGAACATTTCCTTGCCACCCTGTGCAGCCGTGCTGTACACCGCGCGCATGGCGCCGGTGGGGAACGGTGCCACCACTTCGCGGAACTGCTCGTTGGTGATGAAGGTGTAAGGCGACGGTGTGGCCAGCGGGAAGTAGTCAAAACCAGTTTGGTTCGCACCCGTCAGCGCAGTCTCCGTTGGCGTGTTGTCAAAGCCGCTGGGGATTTCGCAAAGGATACTGACGAACTTGTGGTTCAAGCTCAGGATGGACTTGCCATCAGGTCCGATGTTGGCAATGTATCTGCTAAAGGTGGGCGGACGGCAGGGGCACAGGCGCATGTCGTCGTTGCGAGACCACATCACCTTGACTTTGTGGGTGATCTTGCCGTTCTTGTTGGCGATGCCGCCCATTTTGCGGATGGCATCGGAAATGCGAGCGGCTTCTGCAGTGGAGTCCACCAGCAGGTTGCGACCGAAGTGGCTGTAGCCCGGGGTGATCCTGACTTCCACCTTGGTAGGGGTCAGGTCGAGGCCAATCTGCTGAGCCACTTGTTGCCGATTGAATTTCGGGCACTGAGAAGCCCACCATACTGTTGCACCGGTGGCGCCACCGCCCGCAGGGCCTGCGGTTTCCACCACAGCAGCCTGGGTGCCCAGGGTGCCATGGTTGTGGAACGGCACGAAGATTTCGCCAGTGATCTGCTTGGTGGCCAGAATCTTGGCGAGCGGTGGGGGCGTGCCCACTGCATCGCGGAGTTTCTGGTTCAGGGTGTCCGAGCTGAAGCGACGCGCTGGGCCTGGATGCCAGGTGATCAGGTTGTTCTTAATGATCACGTCGCGGGCGTCCAATGCTTCACCCATGGTGTCGCAGACGATGCCGACGCCGGTATAGATGGTGAATGCATTCTTGCCCGAGTTGAATGGAATGACGGCCTTGACCTTGGGGCACATTTCCTTGATCTTGGCAATTTGCACGTCCTTGGGCGCGCCGCGCACTTCAGGCGAATGCATCACCAAGCAGTTCAATGCGTCCTGGTTGGTGTCCAGGGTGAACCGACGGGTGCCGGTGTACAGCTCGTCGCTGTCGATCCTTGGGATGCCGGTAGCGGGTACAAAAGTCCCCTTGTTGCCGTTGATTTCCATGCCTTTGCCCAGCAGGCCGCCATACTTCCAATTGGAAGCAAAGGGCTTGGCACTCAGTTGTGCTGCGGCTGCTGCTGGCGCCAATTCGGCAAAAGTCTTCGTGCCGGTGGCGGTCTCAACCAGGTTGCCTGGCAAGATCTTCGTGGCGCCCACAGCCTGGAGACGGGCCTTGAGTTGCGCTGCCGCGGCGCGAGTAGGGTCGGTCAGTGCACGGGTAGAGCCAGAGCCGCCCACCAAGGTGGTGGTGAACTCGGTCGCTTGGGCGGTAGTCATGCCGACCACGGTAATGTCTTCCATGTTGATGCCCAATTCGGCAGCAACCAGGATGGCGCTCGAGGTGTAGATGCCCTGGCCGGATTCAACGCGTGGGATGGTGAGTTGCAACTTGTTGTTGCCCAGCACCGTCAGGTACGAGTTGATTTTGGTGTCGGGCGCCGCAGCAACGACTTCCGTAGACTCTGTGGCGAGCTTGACGCCCACGGCAACCGCTGCAGGGGCTGCGACGGCCCAAGTGATGAAGTCGCGACGGTCGACCGCCGGGCTGGCGCTGGCAGCACTTTCGCTTTCATCCTTCTGGTGGAGAAGTTCAGTGTTCATGGTTCCTCACTAGTGAAAAAGTTTTAGTTAGCGGACACCAAAGGATAGGGACGTGCTAACCAAAGTCTGTCCATGGAACGACATTCCGTGCTAGGGTTGACCCGCTCGGGGTCTGCCCGTATGACGGAGCTAGTCACAGCTCGATTGAAGAGCCCATGGCCCGAGCTGCGGCTGTGAACAAGTGATTGCGATGAGGAAGAAGGGGGCGGCGGGTTTGACGGCCACCAAGGTGGCAGCCCGTCGAGATAGGACTATTGCAGTCCTATGCGGCTTTGGAGTGGGACTCCGGTAAAACCCCAGAGGGCCGAGCGTCCGAGGTTCGGATTAGCCGCGTTCAAACTTGAACACTGCTGTGCCGGCACGCGCATTCGGCCACAGACGGATGTCGCGGCCATTTTGCAGGCCATAGGCGTCGAGGATGCGCAGGCGATTCTTTTGCGCCAGCGCCTCGAAGTCGTGGAAGGTGCCGACCCGGATGTTGGGCGTGTCGTACCACTGGTAGGGCA
>CAZANT010000316.1:0-3085 GCA_964486575.1 uncultured Burkholderiaceae bacterium
CGCGCCCGGCGTGCTGGCGCGGGCGGCGGCGGCGCGTGGCGCGCTGCTGGTGCACTACTCCACCGACTACGTGTTCGACGGCAGCGGCACGCAAGCCCGCGACGAAGACGCTGCCACCGGCCCACTCAGCGTGTACGGCCACAGCAAGCTGGCGGGCGAACAGGCCATCCGAGAGAGCGGCGCGCGACACCTGATCCTGCGCACCAGCTGGGTCTATGGCGCGCGCGGCCAGAACTTCCCCAAGACCATGGTTCGGCTGGCGCAGGAGCGCGCCGCGCTGCGCGTGATCGACGATCAAGTGGGCGCCCCCACCGGCGCCGACCTGCTGGCCGACGTGACCGCACACGCCCTGCGCGGCGTGCGGGCGCAGCCCGCCCTGGCCGGCACCTACCACGTGGCCGCTGCGGGCGAGACCAGCTGGCACGGCCTCGCGCACCTGGCCATCGACACCGCGCGCGCCCTGCGCCCGGAGTTGCCCTGGCGGGTCGAGCGCATCGACCCCATCCCCACCAGCGACTACCCCACGCCGGCGCGCCGGCCGCTCAACTCGCGACTGGACACCACCCGACTGCATGCCGCATTCGGCCTGCAAATGCCACCGTGGCAGGGGGGCGTGCGGCGTATGCTCACGGAGTTCCTCACATCATCATGAGTACCATGCAACGCAAGGGCATCATCCTCGCTGGCGGCTCGGGCACGCGCCTGCATCCGGCCACGCTGGCCATCAGCAAACAGCTGCTGCCGGTGTACGACAAACCCATGATCTATTACCCGTTGAGCACGCTGATGCTCGCGGGCATCCGTGACGTGCTGATCATCAGCACACCGCAAGACACACCACGCTTCGAGCAGCTGCTGGGCGACGGCAGCGCCTGGGGCATGAACCTGCAGTACGCGGTACAACCCAGCCCCGACGGCCTGGCGCAGGCCTTCATCATCGGTGCCGACTTTGTGGGCAACGGCCCCAGTGCCCTGGTGCTGGGCGACAACATCTACTACGGCCACGACTTCGCCAGCGTGCTGCAGCGCGCCGACGCCCAGCCGCACGGCGCCACCGTGTTCGCTTACCACGTCAACGACCCCGAGCGTTACGGCGTGGTGGCCTTCGACGCCCAGGGCACGGCCACCAGCATCGAAGAAAAGCCCACGCAACCCAAGAGCAATTACGCCGTCACCGGCCTGTACTTCTACGACGCCCAAGTGGTCGACATCGCCCGGGCGGTCAAGCCCAGCGCCCGCGGCGAGCTCGAGATCACCGCCGTCAACCAGGCCTACCTGGAGCAAGGCCAGCTCAACGTGCAGATCCTGCAGCGCGGCTACGCGTGGCTGGACACCGGCACGCACGACAGCCTTCTGGAGGCCGGTCAGTTCATCGCCACGCTGGAACACCGCCAGGGGCTGAAGATTGCCTGCCCGGAGGAGATTGCGTGGCGCAATGGGTGGATTGGTGCGGCCGATCTGCAACGGCTGGCCGAACCGCTGAAGAAGAACGGGTACGGGCAGTACTTGCTGCGGTTGTTGAACGACCGCGTCTTTACCCACCACACCTCATGAGCGACAACCTCAAGGTCACGTCGACCGCCATCCCCGGGGTGCTCCTGCTTGAGCCCAGGTTGTTCGGGGATGAACGTGGCTTCTTCCTCGAAAGCTTCAACCAGCGCGCGTTCAACGAAGCCACCGGCCTGGACGTGACGTTTGTTCAAGACAACCACTCCCGCTCCGCCAAGGGTGTGCTGCGTGGCATGCACTACCAGTTGCCGCCGCACGCGCAAGGCAAGCTGGTGCGCGTGGTGCGCGGCAGCGTGTTCGACGTGGCGGTGGACATCCGACGCGACTCGCCGACCTTCGGCAAATGGGCGGGCGTTGAGCTGAGCGAAGACAACCACCGCCAACTGTGGATCCCACCGGGGCTGGCACACGGCTTTCTGGTGACCAGCGAGAGCGCGGATTTTCTGTACAAGACGACCAACTACTACGCGCCAGCGGCTGAGCGTGGGTTGCGCTGGGATGATCCCTCGGTGGGTATCGAGTGGCCACTCGAAGGTCTCAAGCTCACCATCGCCGAGCGAGACCGGCAAGCGCCACCTCTGACCGCGGTCACCCAAGCCACATGAACCTCGGCAACAAAACCATCGCCATCATCGGCCTCGGCTACGTTGGACTTCCGCTGGCGGCGGAGTTCGGCAAGGTCCGCCCCGTCATCGGCTTCGACATCAACCAGACGCGCATCGACGAACTGCGCGCAGGACGCGACCACACGCTCGAATGCAGCCCGGAGCAGCTCGCCCAGGCAATATTTTACTTAGTAGATTAACCTCAGACGAACTTAAAAATTTGGCGAACACGATAACCAGAAATCAGATAGTTTGCACTACAGACGAAGGTAAAAGAGACGATTTGGCGTAATCATTAACTGTAACAACTACAACTCTAACTTACTTAGACTATGACACCAACGTCAACCCTAGTCCTCAACCTGATTGCAACCCAAACCCAAACCCTAACCCAACCCTAACCCTAGCCCTAATTCGAGCCTAATTCTTACCCTTACTCAACCGTGACTCTAGCCATAGCCCTAACCCAACCCTGACCCTGACCCTAACTGTAACCCTAACAATAAGTCAAGTGAAAGTTGCTGTTCTAAACATAGTAAGTTACGATGTGTGTAGACGCTCTGAGAGCTATTGTCGCATATTCAGCGTCAGCAGAGGAGCTGTTAAAGCGACAGAAAGTTCATCGTGGTGCAATATTCCAGTATTTGGCCGAGAAAGGAATCATTGTTAGTCCACAGGCAGAAAAAGCAGCTCTCATTAACACAGTGTGTCAGTACTGGCTGAATATTGGCTCAAATAACAATGGCGACATAACAACTACAGAGGTAAGTTGTAAACATTTTGTTACACTTCACGTTAACGTACATCAGTTGCTATTACTCCTGTCATGTATTATATTGTGCATATGTGTGAATAGCAGAGATCTGAAGACAGGCGACCAGCAAGTGCTACATCTGCTGCTGATAACAACATGGCCACGAGCTTCTGCTTATGGTTCTATGCCATGCTTAATGGCAACAGTGAACATTGGT
>CAZANT010000317.1:0-3085 GCA_964486575.1 uncultured Burkholderiaceae bacterium
TCGTCACGCTCCTCGCTGTCTTTGTGGCGATCAGCCGGCAGTTGCTGCACCAGCAAGCCACGGGCGCGAGTGCCGTCGGCGGTGAGGGAAATGCAGGTGTTGATCTGCTGGGACATGACGAAGTAATTGGTGAAGCACTCCGACAGGTCCTTGCCATCCAGCTCGACGGTGCCCTGGTAGCGCTGGCCGTTGACCGGAATGATGGTCAGCACCAGGTGGCCGCCGGGCATCAGGTCGGCAAGGCTCGCATCCTCTTTGATCTGCTCGGCTTCATAGCGCGCCAGCCCGCGGATCTCGTGCTCGCTGGTGTATTCGATGGCCAGCAGCGGCACCGGGCCCTGGGATTGAGCCTGGAGCACCAGCAGCCCATCGAACTTCAACGTGCCGACCAGCAGCGCAGCGGCGCCCATCAGCTCGCCCAGCAAGTACCGGACCGGGCGCGGGTAATCGTGCTTGGCCAGCACCTCGGCGTAGCTGCGTTCCAGCGCGACCATCTCGCCGCGCACGTCGCGGTCGTCGAACAGGAAGCGTTGGGTGAAATCTGTATCTGGCAAGTCGCTCATGGTTGTCTGGCTATCTAAAAATGATGACAAAATAATTACAGGGAGTTACGAACCCCCGTGGCAGAGCGCTCAAAAGGCCGCTCCGTTTCCTGTTGGCAATAGAGGTATTTTATGGACAATCGACCACTGTTCCAAGCAAGGTGGTCCTGGGGCCCCTTGGCAGCCTGCACTTTGCTGCCTATCGCCCTACTGTGTTTCTGGTTATGGCCCATTGGCCAGATCTTGTGTCTGACAGTCGACGAATGGCTATTCCATAGCCTGAACTCACCGCTGGCCGATCACACCCTCTGGCGTTACACCTGGACCGTCGGCAGCCTACGGCCCTTCGACATCGTCGTGGGTCTGATCCTGCTAGCCCTGCTCATCCGTGGCGACTGGGTGTTCAAAGCCTGTCAGGTGCGCCAGGCGTTTTTCGGCTTCCTGGTCACCCTGTTGCTCTTAGTGGTGATTCGCGCGCTGTTTTCCAAGTGGGTGGATGCAATGGGCTGGCAACACGACAGTCCGTCGATGATGTTCGACGACGCCGTGCACCTGAAGGATTACTACCCCAACCTCGAAGCCAAGTGGGAGCTCAAAGACCGCTCCAGCAACAGTTTCCCTGGCGACCATGCCTCGGTGCTGTTGATCTGGGCGCTGTTCATGAGTTTGTTCAGCCGCCGCCTGATTCAGCACCTGGTGATCTGGGGTCTGGCGTTTCTGTTCATGATGCCGCGCCTTGTCGCGGGCGCGCATTGGGGCCAGGACGATTACATCGGCGGCCTGCTGATGGCGGTGCTGGCGTTGGGCTGGAGCTGCCACACGCCGCTGGCGGCCAAGGCAAGCGAAGCACTGGTGCGTTGGACAGAACCGTTGTTCGGGTTGCTGGGGCGGGTACCGTTTGTCGGGCGATTAGCGATCCTTCGTTAGCCGCCTGAGCGTTGCCCCACTGCCATCGCCGACAAGCCGGCTCCTGCAAAAATCATCGTGGGGGCTGGCTTGAAAGCGATAGGGCGCAAGGCATCCCAACTACTCGAAACTGCCGTGCAGTTGGTGAATCTGACGCCGCTGCTTCTTGTTCGGCCGGCCATCGGTGGTTACGCCCATCGCCCCTGCCTTGCGCATCTCGGCGGCCTGCTCCCGGCGCCGCACGCTATCCTCGGTCTCCTCGTACAAGGTCTGCGCCTCTGGCGCGCCACGGCGCACCACCGATAGCGCCTTGACTACCACCGTGCGTTCATCGAAGCCGGTCCGCAGCACGAATTCGTCCCCCACCCGTGGCTCCTTGCCAGGCTTGCAGCGCTCGCCCCGGCAATGCACCTTGCCACTCTCGATAGCCGCCTTGGCCAGGGCGCGGGTCTTGTAGAAGCGCGCTGCCCACAGCCATTTGTCGAGGCGTACTTTGTCGTCGTCTTCCGGCTTCTGAGCCATCCCGATACCTCAAATTCTGTCTTTCATCGAACTGTACTACCTTCACTAACGGATGCAAAAAGTCCGCGCCGTGCTTACAGTTCACCACCTCATTCGCAGGGTGTGCTTAGTGAAGACATTTGACCATCTGACAGTGATCGGCCTGCGCGAGTGGGTCGCCCTGCCCGACCTCGGCGTCGCAGGCTTGCGCGCCAAGATCGACACCGGCGCCAGCACGTCCAGCCTGCATGCCACCGACATCGAACCCTTCGAGCGCGATGGCCAGCCGTGGGTGCGCTTCACCGCTCACCTGGGTTCGGTGGTGCAACTGCGTCACCGTCGCTGCGAGGCGCCGCTGGTGACCATGAAAACCATCAAGAGCTCCAACGGCCAGGCCCAGACCCGCTACGTGATCCGCACATCGCTGGCCCTGGGCGATGGTGTGTGGGAGGTCGAATTCACCCTGGCCTGCCGCAAGAACATGCGTTACCGACTGCTGCTGGGGTCCAAGGCACTCATCCATGGCCAACTGGTGGTCAACCCGGGCCTTAAATACGTTCAAGACAAACCGGCCTTCCCGGCCACTCTCTCCACTGTCACAGGTGCTGCATGAAGATCGCTGTGCTGTCGCGCAATCCGCGTCTGTATTCCACCCGCCGCCTGGTCGAGGCCGGTACCCAGCGGGGCCATGAAATGGTAGTGATCGATACCTTGCGGGCCTATATGAACATCGCCAGCCACAAGCCGCAGATCCACTACCGCGGCAAGCCACTGGAAGGCTTCGACGCGGTCATTCCGCGCATCGGTGCCTCCGTGACATTCTACGGCTGCGCAGTGTTGCGCCAGTTCGAGATGATGGGTGTCTACCCACTCAACGAGTCGGTCGCTATCGCCCGCTCGCGGGACAAGCTGCGTTCATTGCAGTTGCTGTCACGCCGTGGCATCGGTTTGCCGATCACCGGCTTCGCCCACTCGCCGGATGACATTCCCGACCTGATCCAGATGGTCAATGGTGCCCCGTTGGTGATCAAGGTGCTCGAAGGTACCCAGGGCATTGGCGTGGTGTTGTGCGAGACCACCAAGGCGGCCGAGTCGGTGATCGAGGCGTTCATGGGCCTGAAGCAGAACATCATGGT
>CAZANT010000318.1:0-3083 GCA_964486575.1 uncultured Burkholderiaceae bacterium
GCAAATCACCCAGGCCAGGCAAATCACCCAGGCCAGGCAAATCACCCAGGCCAGGGCCGTCCGGCAATCCTGGCAGATCCGGAGCGTCCCCGAGCTCGAGGTCCAACAGATCACTGACGATGGCAACTGGGCCTTGAACGACGATGTCCACCAAACCGATGTCCCCAAAGTTGATGTCGCCCAGGTTGATGTCGCCTAGTGCAGGGAGACCCGGACCGTCCGGCAGGCCGGGGAGGACGGGCAGCGCGGGTAGGCCAGGCAGCGCGGGTACGCCGGGACCATCCGGCAAGTCGGGCAACTCACCGGGTTCAATGTTCAGAATATCGCCAACGATGGCGAGCGGACCTTGAACAACGATGTCCCCAAGGTTGATGCCCCCAAGGGCTGGCAAATCGGGCAATGCCGGGATGACGGGGAGGCCAGGCAAGCCGGGCAGTGTCGGTACACCGGGGCCATTTGGCAGGTCGGGCAGGTCACCGCCAAGCAGGTCGCCGATGACAGGCAGGTCACCATTGAGCAAGTCACCGCCCAAGACATCACCGATGACGGGCAAGTCGCCACCCAGCAGGTCGCCGATGACAGGCAGGTCACCATTGAGCAGGTTGATCACAGGCGCGACCACCGGGGCAATGACCAATCCGTCCAGCAAGTCGATGCCAAGGTTGAGGCCGCCGCCACCGGTGCCACCATCGCCGGTCGGGCCGGTCCCACCAGTGGGCGCGGTCGGCCCGGTGGGCCCCGTCGGCTCGTTGCCACCGGTGGGGCCTGTGGGACCCGTGGGTTCGTTGCCGTCTCCGGTGGGACCAGTCGATCCTGTGGGGCCGGTGCTGCCTGTCGGCGCGGTGGGCCCTGTGGGGCCCGTCGGTGCGGTCGGGCCCGTGGGGCCAGTACCCCCTGTTCCCCCGGTGGGCGCAGTGCCGCCGGTACCACCACTGCCGTCATCCACCCCGCCGGTGGGGCCGGTCGGTCCGCTGGGGCCGGTCGGCCCGTCGACGCCGTCGTCACCACCACCGTTGCCGATTAGTCCTGCCAGTACAAGCAGGCCCAACAATCCGGCCGCCAGGGCTCCGTCGCCCAGAGTGCCCGCTGCGCCTTTTTTCCGAACGGCCACAGAGGCCGCGTCTTGGGGCTGGTCGGGGGCGACGAACAGGTCGCCAGAGACCAATTCCACTTCGACCTGGGGCGGGCCTGCAGACACCACTTTGCTGCCGATCACGGCCTCGGTACCGCCTGCAAACACGCCGTTCAGGGGGACCTTGTTGCTGCCCGCAGGTCCAGGGAAGGTCACGTTGGCACTGCCCCCGGTGGGCACGATGACCCGGTCACCGACCATGAGCGGAACCAAGCCTTCTGCGGGGATTCGCGCACCGTCACGCACAATTTGCGTCCCAGCCGTGGCGCCGCTGAGCGTGCCCAGGCCAGCAGTCGTCAGGGGAGAGGTGTCGCTCGCTGGAATGTTCGCCTGCGCAATCAGGGTGTCTGGCGCGAGTTCGGTGGTTTGGTTGCTGGTGGATGTGATGGCCATGGCAAACCTGTCAAAGTAGGTTGGAAGATCAAAAGATGATAGCGCAATAGGGCTATTGGAGAACTTTTATCTACACCACACGGCGCGGACGCCGTGAAGAATTTGCCAAAGCGGGACAAAAAGCAAGGCCGACAGCGTCTCTTGGCCGTGGTTACCGGGTCGGTGACGCCGTTTCGGCCACAAACCCGATGCGGTTCAGTCCGGCTTTTTGCGCCACACCCATCACCTCGACCACCCGGCCATAGGGCACGGTGGCGTCGGCGCGAAGCTGGACTTCGGTGTCTGGCTGGTTGCGGGCGGTCTCGGCCAAGCGGGTGGCCAGATCGGCCAGGGTGGTGGGCTGGTCGTCGAGAAACACCTCGCCAGCCGGGGTAACAACCAGCGTCACAAAGCGGGCGGGGTTGCCGGGCTGAGCGGCGTCGCTGCGGGGGAGGTCGAGCGCGATGCGGGTGGCCAACAGGGGGGCGGTGAGGATGAAAATCACCACCAGCACCAGCATCACGTCCACCAAAGGGGTGACGTTGATGTCGCTGAGCGGCGGGGCGGCAGGCCGGCTCTGGAAACGTCCGAAAGCCATGTCGGTCACGCCGCCTTGTCGTTACCGAGCGACAGAGCCAGCAGGTCGTGGGCAAAACCCTCCAGCTCGGCCTCGATGCGCCCGATGACGCGGCCATAGACGTTGTAGGCCAGCACGGCTGGTATGGCGACCGCCAGGCCGGCGGCGGTCATGACCAGGGCCTCACCCACTGGACTGGCAATCTGGTCGATGCTGATCTGGCCCGCGCTGGCGATGTCAGTCAGCGCTTGGTGGATGCCCCAGACGGTACCGAGCAGTCCAATGAAGGGCGACGTGGTGCCCACGGTGGCCAGTAAGACCTGTCCGAACTGCAGCTTGTGCAGCGCGGCCTGCAGCGCCTGGCGCATCAAGCGGGTCAGCTGTTGGGCGCGATTGCCGCTGCTGCCCAGGGTGTTGGATGCTTCACTTTCTGTAGCGTTAACGATCGGTAGGACCAGCTCTTCGCGGTCAAAAGCCTTCAAATGCAGCTTGGCATCGTTCAAATCGCCGGCTTGCCAGAACGCCGACAGGCTGCGGACGATGTCGCCGCTGGCGCGGTGCAGCAGCCAGCCTTTCCAAAGAATGACCACCCAGCTGGCGATCGACATGGTCAGCAGCACCAGTGCCACGGCCTGGCTGACGGCGTCCGATGCCTGCAGCCAGTTGGGCATCAGTGCAGGCCCAGCACGTCGAACATGTCAAACAGGCCGTTGGGCTTGCCCGCCAGGAACCGCGCGGCGCGCAGGCTGCCCTGGGCGTAGGTGGCCCGGCTGGAGGATTTGTGGGTGATTTCGATGCGTTCACCAGTGCCTGCAAACAGCACCGTGTGGTCACCCACAATGTCGCCGCCACGGATGGTGGCAAAGCCGATGGATGACGGGTCGCGTTCGCCGGTCACGCCTTCGCGGGCGTAGACAGCGCAGTCTTTCAGGTCGCGGCCCAGGGCCTCGGCAATCACCTCGCCCATCTTGAGCGCGGTGCCCGAGGGTGCATCGACCTTGT
>CAZANT010000319.1:0-3073 GCA_964486575.1 uncultured Burkholderiaceae bacterium
TGGTGGCGGCAGGCAATGCCAGCCAGTTCTCCGACGGCGCCGGTGCCTGTGTGCTGGTAGACGAGAAGTACGCGCAACAAAAAGGCCTGAAGCCACTGGGCCGTTTCCTCGGTTTCGCCGTGGCCGGCTGTGAGCCCGACGAAATGGGCATTGGCCCCGTGTTCGCCGTGCCCAAGGTGCTCAAGCGTTTGGGCCTCACGGTGAACGACATTGACCTGTGGGAGCTGAACGAGGCCTTCGCGGTGCAGGTGCTGTACTGCCGCGACAAGCTGGGCATCCCAGCCGACCGCCTGAACGTCAACGGCGGCGCGATTGCTGTGGGCCACCCCTACGGCGTGAGCGGCCAGCGTCTGACCGGCCACGCCCTCATTGAAGGCAAGCGCCGCGGTGCCAAGCGCGTGGCGGTGACCATGTGCATTGGCGGCGGCATGGGCGCGGCTGGCATTTTCGAAGTGCTCTGACACCGGGCCTCGCTGGGGGCGGCCTGTGGGTGGCCCCCAGCTGACCACCCACACGCCCGCCAAGGACAACCCATGAGCGTTCGCGCCACAATTGATTTTCTGCTCTACGACTGGCTGGCCGCAGGCTCGCTGAACGAGCGAGCACGTTTTGCCGACCACAGCCGAGAGACCTTCGACGCGGTGCTCGACACCTGCGAACGCATAGCGCGCGAGAAATTCGCGCCCTTCAACCGCCTGGTGGACACCCAAGAGCCGCACTTCGATGGCGACAAGGTCACGCTGCCGCAGGCCACCCAAGACGCCCAACGGGCCTATGCCGACAGCGGCATGCTCAGCGCTGCGCAGGACTACGCCATCGGCGGTATGCAGCTCCCCTACACCGTGGAAGCCGCTGCCAACGCATTTTTCGCCATGGCCTCGGTCAGCATCGGCGCCGGGATGCTGACCACCGGCAACGCCAACCTGCTGATGGCGCATGGCACCGACCTGCAGAAAACCGTGTTTGCACTCAACGCGTTTTCAGGCCGCTGGTCTGGCACCATGTGTCTGAGCGAACCGCAGGCCGGCTCCAGCCTGAGCGACGTGGCGACCCGTGCCATGCCCGATGGCGATGGGTTCGAGTCCGACCCGCTCGGCCCACGCTACCGCCTCAAAGGCAACAAGATGTGGATTTCGGCGGGCGAACACGAGCTGAACGAGAACATCGTTCACCTGGTGCTGGCCAAGATCCCGGGCGCCGATGGCAAGCTGCCCGCTGGGGTCAAGGGCATTTCTCTGTTCGTCGTGCCCAAAAAGCTGGTAGACCCTCAGGGTCAACTCACTGGCGTACGCAACGACGTGGCGCTGGCGGGCCTGAACCACAAACTCGGTTGGCGCGGTACCACCAACACTTTGCTCAACTTTGGCGAAGGCAAGTTCCCAGTGAACGGCCAGCCAGGCGCGGTGGGGTACCTCGTGGGTCGCCCGGGCGAGGGCTTGCGCTGCATGTTCCACATGATGAACGAGGCCCGCATCGGCGTGGGCATGGCCGCAACCATGCTCGGCATGGCGGGCTACCAGGCCAGTCTGGACTACGCGAAAAACCGGCCGCAGGGCAGGGCGATGGGCCCGTCCGGCAAAGACGCGTCCGCACCGCAGGTCCGCATCATCGAACACGCCGACGTGAAGCGCATGCTGCTGGCGCAAAAGGCGTATTGCGAAGGCGCGCTGGCCCTGGCGCTGTACTGCGCCCGCTTGGTGGACGAACAACACACCGGTGAACCCACCGCGGCCGACGACGCCCGGCTGCTGCTGGAGGTGCTCACGCCGATCGCGAAAAGCTGGCCAAGCGAGTGGTGCCTGGAAGCCAACAGTCTGGCCATCCAGGTGCACGGCGGCTATGGGTACACCCGCGACTTCCCGGTCGAACAGTACTGGCGCGACAACCGCCTGAACATGATCCACGAGGGCACCCATGGCATCCAGGCGATGGACCTGCTGGGCCGCAAGGTGGTGATGGAAGGCGGGCGCGGCCTGCAATTGCTGGCGGGCCGCATGAATGGCACGGTAGAGCGGGCCATCCAGCAGCCGGCGTTGTCCGAGCACGCCAACGCTCTCGCCCAGGCGCTTCAACAAGTGGGCGCCGCCACCAAGGCCGCGTGGTCCACAGGCAACCCGGCCGAGGCGTTGCCCAACGCGGTGCCTTACATGCAGGCATTTGGCCACACGGTGCTGGCCTGGGTGTGGCTGGACGTCGCGCTGGCGGCGCTGGCCGCACCCCAAGCGAATACGGCACCGTTGCAAGGCAAAATCTCAGCCATGCGCTACTTCTTTCACTACGAACTGCCCAAGATTGGCGCGTGGTTGTCGGTGGTGTCCCGCCGCGACATGACCTGCGCCGACATGGACGAGGCCGCCTTTTGATGACCAAACTTTGATGACCAAACCACCGAAACCCTATGCCCGCTTGCACAACCTGATCTGGACGCTGGTTTACAGCGGTTTGCTGAGCGTGTTGATTGGCCTGTCAGCGCGCCGAACCGACGGCGAGCTGGGTTGCTGGCTGATCTCGGGCGGTGGGGTGTTGGTCGTGGCCGGGGTGGTGCTGATTTGGGTGCGCTCGCGCCTGCCAGCCAAGGGTTGAGCGGTTTATCCCCTCTGGGACACGGTTCTGGTGAGCCCCTCGGCACAATCTACGGTTGAATCACAAACCCCAAGGCCAACAGGAGACCCCATGCCAGACACTGCCGTCCGCACCGTCCAGCAACTGTTTGATTTGACCGGCAAGACCGCTCTGGTCACCGGTGGCTCCCGCGGGCTGGGCCTGCAAATCGCCACGGCCTTGGGCGAGGCGGGGGCCCGCATCATGCTCAGCTCCCGCAAGGCCAGTGACCTGGAAGAAGCCACTGCCGAGCTGCAAGCCGCCGGCATCGACACCCGCTGGACTGCGGCCGACTGCGCCAAGGAAAGCGACATCCGCCGCCTGGCTGACGAGACCCTGCAGCGCATGGGAGCGGTGGACATTCTGGTGAACAACGCCGGTGCCGCTTGGGGCTCGCCCGCCGAAGACCACCCCGTGGACGCCTGGGACAAGGTGATGAACCTGAATGTGCGCGGCTATTTCATCCTGAGCC
>CAZANT010000320.1:0-3066 GCA_964486575.1 uncultured Burkholderiaceae bacterium
GGCAATGTACCAAGCCCGTGCTCTAAGAGCATTGGTTCAAGGAAATATAAAGCCCAGCACGCAACCGCAGACGAATCGATTGTAGGCCTTGCGGCCCCACTGTGCTGACCTACAGCAGGCGGCCGTCGTCGCCCAGCACTTGGTCAAGCCGGGCAATCAGCTGGTCCAGCCGAGGGTCGGCTGGGCTGTGCGTGCTGGCCGACGGCATGGACTGGGGGGGCGCAGCAGCCGGTACAGCCGGGGCCACGTCCGGTACTTCAAATGCCAGATTGAGCGCGGCCAGAACGGCGATGCGGTCGCGTGCCTTGACCTTGCCAGCATCCCGAATCTTGCACATCGCGGTGTCGACTTTTTCAACCGCATCCAGCAACTTGCCGTCGCCCCCTTCGGGGCAGCCGAGCAAATAGCTCTGGCCCATGATTTGCACTTCCAGCTGCTTCATGCGGTGTCCTTGGGAGCGGCATCTTCTGGCAAACGTTCCAGAAGCGCTTCGACCCGGCTCCGCGCTGCGTTCAGGCGAGACTGCAGTGAGTCTCGCTCCTGTCGCGTAACCTCCAGCCGCGCGGTTAACAGGTCGTTGGTGCGCTGCAGTTCCTCGTAGCGAACCAACAGGCGGTCCACCCGTTCGGCGATCTGGTCAATTTGTTCGGATTGCGACATGGCGGAGGTCATTTTAGGGGGCGCGTGGCAATTGGGCTCTAAAATACGACCGTTGGTGCTCGCGGTGTGGTTCACACGCCGCAGTTCAACGGGAAGCAGGGGGGAAGGCCGTCCATGTAGACAGCCAACCTAACCTGCGCTGCCCCCGCAACGGTAAGTGGACGATGCAGGCCGAGGCAACTTGCCGAACGCCGCATCCGCTGTCATCCAGGCCACTGGCTGCACACCCGACAGGTGTGCGTCTGGGAAGGCGATGAGAGTAGATCCACCAGCCCGGATACCGGCCAACGAGGTGGTCGTGCGGCTTAAAAAGCCGTGCAACCTTGACGTCCATGCACCGGCGGGGAAGCCGGTGAGGACACTTTCTCCGTTCTACTGCCATGAAACTTTCTTCGCGCGCATTGCGCCTGGCCTCCGTGTCGCTGGCCTCGGCCGCCGCATTCCCAACCTTTGCCCAAACCGACGCCTCCGCGGCGGACAAACGGCTGTCTGAAACCGTGGTCACCGCCACCCGCACGGCCACCCGTGTGGACGAAGTCGTCAGCGACGTGGTGGTGGTCGACCGTGCAGCCATCGAGGCGTCGACCGCCCGCACGCTGAGCGAGCTGTTGGCGCGTAACGCCGGGGTGCAAATCACCTCCAATGGTGGTCTTGGGAAAAACTCGTCGTTGTTTATCCGCGGCACCGAGAGCCGGCACACCATTTTGCTGATCGACGGGGTGCGCTTCGGCTCGGCCACTGCGGGCCAGCCCAACTACGACAACATCCCGGTCGACATGATCGAGCGGGTGGAGGTGCTGAAAGGCCCGGCCTCGGCGCTCTATGGCAGCGAGGGCGTGGGCGGCGTGGTGCAGGTGTTCACCCGGCGCGGTGCGGCGGGTTTTGCCCCCTATGCCACTGCCACCGTGGGCAGCGAAAGCCATGTGACGCTGGCTGCAGGCGCGTCCGGCGGGGAGGGCGCGTTGCGCTATGCGTTCGGTGTGCAAAAGCTGCGCGAACAAGGTTTCTCCGCCACCAACTCTCGGGTGCAGTTCGGCAACTTCAACCCCGACCGCGACGGTTTTGACCAGAGTTCGGTTTCGGGTTCCCTCAGCTACCAACTCACGCCCGACTGGTCGGTCAACGGGAACCTTTTGTTTGCCGATGGCGAGACCGAGGGCGACGACGGCCCTGGTCGCGAGGCCTTGACCGCGATCAAGACCGAAGTGGCCAGTCTCGGACTGAAAGGGCGCATCACCAGCGCCTGGCAAACCGAGTTGCGGGCCAGCACCAGCGCCGACAAATCCCATTCGGTGGTGGCCGCCAACCCGTTTACCTTTAACACCCGGCAGAACGAGCTCAGCTGGCAAAACAACGTAGACACACCGTTGGGCGTGGCCGTGTTGGGCCTGGAGCGGCGCGAGCAGAAAATCGACTCGACGACCCTGTACACCGTGTCGGAGCGCACCATCACTTCCGGCTTCATGGGGCTGAACGGCAGCCGTGCTGGCCACAGCTGGCAGGCCAATGTGCGGCGTGACCGCAATTCGCAGTTTGGCAGCAACACCACCTACTTTGCGGGTTATGCCTACCAGTTCAGCAGGGCTTGGCGGGCGCAGTTGTCGCACGGCACCAGTTTCGTGGCGCCGTCGTTCAATCAGCTGTACTTCCCGAACTTTGGCAACCCCAGCCTGCAGCCAGAGCGCGGCCGCAACACCGATGTGGGACTGGCCTACACCGAAGGCCAGCACGAATGGAAGCTGGTGCGGTTTGACAACCGAATCCGGGGCTTCATCAGCAACACAACCATCGCATCCAACATCCCACGCGCGCGCATCGACGGCTGGACGCTGTCGTACGACGGTCGCTTCGACCACTTGCATCTGCGCAGCGCACTCGACCTGCTGGACCCGCGCAACGAGTTGACCCAGCGGCAGTTGCCGCGGCGGGCCAAGCAGCAGCTCACGCTGGGCGGCGACTACGTGCTGGGTCCCTGGCAGTTCGGCTCAGCCCTGCTTCATGTGGCCAACCGGTTTGACGACGCCGCCAACACCCCTGCCCGCGCGTTGCCCAGCTACACCACGCTTGACCTGAACCTGGGTTACACACTCAGCAAAGAGTGGAAGCTGCAGGCCTCGCTCAACAACGTGACCGACCGGCAATTCGAGACGGCGTACGGCTACAACCAATCGGGCCGCTCGGTGTATTTCACGGCGCGCTACACGCCCAAGTGAACATGGTTGCCGCCACTTGTCCCACCATCCTGGTCGCAGCCCCGGCGTCTGGCCAGGGGAAGACCACGGTGACTGCGGCGCTCGCCCGCTTGCACACGCGGGCCGGGCGGCGGGTGAGGGTGTTCAAGTGCGGGCCCGACTTTCTGGACCCCCACTGGTTGGCGCTGGCCAGCGGCGCGCCGGTCCACCAGAT
>CAZANT010000321.1:0-3066 GCA_964486575.1 uncultured Burkholderiaceae bacterium
GGCAGCGTGTTGGCCGACGACCCCTTCATCAGCGGCGTGCGGGTGGGCCAGTTCACCCCCACGGTGGTGCGGCTGGTGCTGGACCTGAAGCAGCCTGCCCTGCCCCAGGTTTTCACCTTGAAACCGGTGGCGTCCTACCAGCACCGGCTGGTACTTGACCTCTACCCCGCCAAAGCCATCGACCCGCTGGAAGAGCTCATTGCCCAGCGCCTGAGCGACAACGCGCTGGCGCGCGGCGCCCAAGAGGCTGCCCAAGCGGCGGTGGCGCCCGACCCCTTGGGCGAGTTGATCGCGCTGCAAGCGCGCAAAGCATCAGCAGCGCGCCCGACCACACCGCCTGCCACGGCAGTATCGGCACCCCAGGCCCCCGCCACCGCCACCGACCGTTTCCTCGTCATTGCGCTGGACCCCGGCCATGGCGGTGAAGACCCCGGAGCGATTGGCCCCAACGGCACGCGCGAAAAAGACGTGGTGCTGCAGATTGCCCACCGCCTGCGCGACCGCATCAACGCCACCACACTCAATGGCCCGCGCGGCCAGCAGGCCATGCGCGCTTTCCTGACGCGCGACGCCGACTTCTTCGTACCGTTGCAGGTGCGGGTCCAAAAAGCCCGCCGGGTGCAGGCCGATTTGTTTGTGAGCATCCATGCCGACGCGTTCTTCACGCCCCAGGCCCGCGGCGCCAGCGTGTTCGCGCTGAGTGAAAGTGGCGCTTCCAGTACGGCCGCCCGCTGGATGGCCGACAAGGAAAACAAGGCCGATTTGGTCGGCGGCCTGAACATGGGCGCCAAAGACTCGCAGGTCCAGCGCGCCCTGCTCGACATGAGCACCACCGCGCAGATCAACGACAGCCTGAAGCTCGGCGGCGCGCTGCTGGGCGAGATTGGCAACGTGGGCAAACTGCACAAGCCGCGGGTGGAACAGGCGGGCTTTGCGGTGCTGAAAGCGCCTGACATTCCCAGCGTGCTGATCGAGACCGCCTTCATCAGCAACCCAGAAGAAGAAGCGTTGCTCAACAGCGACGCCTACCAGGAGCAGCTGGCCGATGCGGTGATGCGGGGGATTGAACGCTACTTCGCCAGGAACCCGCCGCTGGCGCGCAAGCGGCCGCTCTGAGCCAGGCGGGTGCGCTGGCCGACAGTCAGCGCAGGCGGTGGCCTACAGACCACGGCCGGTGTACGGCCTAAAGTGAGCGCATGGTTCAGACGTTGGCCCACCGCTGGTGGACACAGCGCCCGTACCCCACTCAAAAGGCTCCACCATGACCAAGACATTCTTTACCGCCGCCACTGTGGCCGCCCTGCTTTCACTCACCGCCTGTGCCTCGAACCCAACCGGTGCGCAAGTCGGCACCGCC
The DNA here is from genome assembly GCA_964486575.1 of uncultured Burkholderiaceae bacterium. Taxonomy (GTDB): domain Bacteria; phylum Pseudomonadota; class Gammaproteobacteria; order Burkholderiales; family Burkholderiaceae_C; genus PCRC01. The sequence continues at coordinate 1,358 of CAZANT010000321.1, forward strand.
ACCGGTGCCGTCATCGGCGGCGTGGCCGGCAGTGCATTGGGCGGCGGCGTGCTCGGCACTGTGGGCGGTGCGGCCGTGGGCGGTGTGATCGGCCACGAACTGGGTGAAAACAGCGACCAGAAAAAAGGTCGCTAAGGCTCAGGGGCCCGCCCGACCAGAGCTCTCGCTCGGCTCCTTTTTGTAGCGGGCCCGCAAGGCCCCCACCAGCACCACCACTCCGGGGATGATGATCATCGCCCAGATGATGTTGCTCAGGTTGTCTTTAACCCACACAGTGTTGCCAAACAAATAGCCGGTACCACACAAGCTCAGCACCCAGATCAAGGCACCCGCCACGTTGTAGGTGGTGAAGCGCGCACGGTTCATCTCGGCCACACCCGCCACAAATGGCGCGAAGGTGCGGATGAAGGGCATGAAGCGCGCAATGATGATGGTGACGCCGCCGTAGCGCTCGTAAAAGTCGTGCGCCTGGTCGAAAGCCCGCTTGTTGAAAAACTTCGAGTCTTCCCACTGGAACACCTTGGGACCGAAATAGCGGCCTATGGTGTAGTTGCACTGGTCGCCGAGAATGGCAGCGACGATCAGCACCACGCAGGCCAGCGGCAGGCTCATCAGCCCGGCACCGCACAGCGCACCCACAATGAAGAGCAGCGAGTCGCCTGGCAAAAAGGGCATCACCACCACACCGGTTTCGGTGAACACGATGATGAACAGCAGCACGTACACCCAGGCACCGTAGGTGTTGACAAACACCTCCATGTACTTGTCCACGTGCATCACAAAGTCCACCAGGTATGCGATCAGTTCCATCATGGCCGCGATGATACGTGCCGCGTAAACTTGGGATGTGACACAAACCCCTGCAACCCGACGCGCCATTCGCGACCTCCCCGACGAACTCATCAGCCAGATTGCCGCAGGCGAGGTGGTGGAGCGGCCGGCCTCGGTCGTCCGTGAGCTGGTGGACAACGCGCTTGACGCCGGTGCGCGCCAGATCACGGTGCGCCTCATGGCCGGCGGCGTGCGGCTGATAGCGGTAGAAGACGACGGCAGCGGCATTCCGCGCGACGAGTTGCCCTTGGCCCTGCGCCGTCACGCCACCAGCAAAATCGGCAACTTGCAGGATCTGGAATCGGTCGCAACCATGGGGTTTCGCGGCGAAGCGCTGGCCGCCATTGGCGCGGTGTCCGAGCTTGCCCTGCTCTCGCGCCCGCCAGGGCAGGACCACGCTTTTTTGCTCGACGGCCGAAGCGGCGAGATCCGCCCGGTGGCGCGGGGTACCGGCACGACGGTGGAGGTCAAGGAACTGTTTTTCAGCACCCCGGCCCGCCGCAAATTCCTGAAGACCGACGCCACCGAACTCGCCCACTGCATTGAGGCCGTGCGCCGGCACGCGCTGGTGCGGCCCGACGTGGGCTTTGCCATCTGGTACGACGGCAAGCTGGTGGAACAGTGGCGCGCCTGCCTGGGCACTGACGCGCACGATCAGCGCCTGGCCGACGTGCTGGGCGCCGACTGGCTGGCCGCCAGCGTGGCGGTGAAGTACCGGTCGGGCAGCGTCACCGTGACCGGCCGCGCCGGCATTCCCGACGCCGCCCGCGCCCGGGGAGACCAGCAGTTTGCCTACGTCAATGGCCGCTTTGTACGCGACAAGGTGCTGGCCCACGCCGCCCGCAGCGCGTTTGAAGACGTGCTGCACGGCCAGCGCC
>CAZANT010000322.1:0-3064 GCA_964486575.1 uncultured Burkholderiaceae bacterium
TGACGGCGGACAGGGCGTCCATCCACTCGCGGGTTTCCTGGTGGTCTGCGTCGTGTGCAGTTGAACCAAACAGATCGACGGGTTGCGCTGACATGTTGTCTCCTTCGGCGGGTTGTTGTTGCCGTGTGGCGAGTGTCGCACACATCTCTCTATATTTCAAATAACGATTTACTATTCCATAATACGAAATAAAACCGGAATTTGTTGCATCGCTTCGCCATCACACAGCTTGAGGGTGTTTGTCTGAGGTCGCACACGGGTAATTCTCTATTCCGGTACCGGGTTTCCCCTAAACTGGCGGCATGGGTTCTTTTCCTCCGACAAGCCCGCCTCCCGGCGGACGCCGCCACCCGAACGAGCTGTGGTGGCGGGTCTGGTGGCGCGGTCTGTCGCCGGGCCGACAAGACCGGGTTGCGTTGTTGGCGCCCGTGGCGGCAGTGCTGCTGTTTATGGCGGCCATCGTCAGCTCTTTTTGGTACCTGCGCCTCGAAGAACTGGAGCGGGAACAAGAAACCGTGGTCCGGGAAGTCGAGTACGCGCAGCAGCGGCTGCGTCTGCGCTTGGTTGAGCAGCAAGAGCAACTGATGCGGCTCGCGCGCGACGTGGCCAACCGCGAGGTGGGCGCCGAAGAATTTGTCGCCGAAGCAGAGGTGCTGATCGGCCGTTATCCCGAGTTGCAGGCGGTGACCTGGGTGGACGCGGGTCGCCGGGTCAAGGCGGCGTACGCGTCCTCCAGTGTGCTCGCCAGCCAGCTACGCAGCGCCAACGAGTCGCTCAAGGCGGACGAAACCATCCGTGCGTTTGACTTGGCGCAGTCCTTGCGCCAGCCGGTGTACTCCAACCCCTTCGCCAAGGCGACCGGCGGTCCGATGCTGCAACTGCATGTGCCGCTGACAGACCAGGGCCGCTTCGGCGGCGTCATCCTGGCCGAGTACGCACTGGATGGTCTGATGCGTTTTGGCATCCCGCCCGAGACCAAGGCCAAGTTCGCCATGGCACTGCAGGATGGCACCGGGGCTTGGCTGGCCGGCAGCCAGGCAGTCTCCCGCCCACCCGCCAACCGATGGTTGATGTGGAGCTACCATAGCAACGACTACTCCGCGCCGGTTACGCCCGTGGGCAACAACCTGATGCTGCGTGGCCAGTCGTACCGCACCTCTCTCAGCGTGGTCAGCAGCGGCTTGTTCTGGATGGTGATTGCCTTGAGCACCATCACGGTGTGGATGCTGGTGGGCAACTGGCGCCACACCCGCCGCCGCATCCAGGCACAGGTGGCGCTGATCAAGGAGACCAATTTCCGGCGTGCGATGGAAAACTCCATGCTCACCGGCATGCGCGCGCTCGACCTGAACGGCCGCATCACCTACGTCAACCCCGCGTTTTGCCAGATGACTGGCTGGAGCGAAGACGAGTTGGTGGGTTGCGACCCGCCCTTCCCGTACTGGCCCGACGAAGACCGCGCCGCGCTGGCTGCCCGGCTGGAAGACGAAATCCACGGCCGCACCACACCCGGCGGCTTCCAGGTGCGGGTCAAGCGCCGGGACGGCTCATTGTTTGACGCACGCCTGTACGTGTCGCCGCTGATCGACCCGCGCGGCCAGCAAACCGGCTGGATGACCTCAATGACCGACATCACCGAGCCAACCCGCATCCGGGCCGAACTGTCGGCGTCCTACGAGCGTTTCACCACCGTGCTGGAGGCGCTTGACGCAGCCGTGTCCGTCGCGCCCCTGGGCAGCACCGAGCTGCTGTTTGCCAACCGCATGTACCGGCTCTGGTTTGGCACCGCGCCAGCAGGCCACCGGCAGCTGATGGCGCAGGCCGGCACGCAGGAAGTGGTGCCGCGCGATGCCGGCATCAACGACGTGGACGATCTGGCAGGGCTGCCCCTGGGCGCGCTGATGGTGGGACAGAGCGAGAACGCCGAGGTCTACGTGCCCGAGCTGAACAAATGGATTGAGGTGCGCTCTCGCTACCTGAACTGGGTCGACGGCCGGCTGGCGCAGATGGTGATCGCCACCGACATCACGCCGCGCCGCCATGCCGAAGAACAAGCTGCGTTGCAGGCGTCGCGCGCCTACACCTCCAGCCGTCTCATCACCATGGGTGAGATGGCGTCCAGTGTGGCCCACGAACTGAACCAGCCCTTGACCGCCATCAACAACTACTGCAATGGCATGGTGTCGCGCATCAAGGCCAAACAGATCAACAACGACGATTTGCTGGTGGCGCTTGAAAAAACCGCCAAGCAGGCCCAACGCGCAGGCCAGATCATCCAACGCATCCGCTCTTTTGTGAAGCGCAGCGAACCCAACCGCAGCGTGGCCGACGTGTCCGATCTGGTGAACGAAGCGTTGGAACTGGCAGACATCGAGCTGCGCCGCCGCCACGTTCGCCTGAGCCACTACGTGGCCGCACGGCTGCCGAAATTGCGGGTCGACCCGATCCTGATCGAGCAGGTGCTGATCAATCTGTTGAAGAACGCCGCCGAAGCGGTGGACATGGCCAAGCGCCCGGCCGCCCGGCGCAGTGTGGAGCTGCGGGTGGTACCGCGACAAACCGAACTGGGCGACGGCGTGGAATTCACCGTTCAGGATTCGGGCGATGGCCTGACGGACGAGGTCAAACAGCGCTTGTTCGAGGCCTTCTATTCCACCAAGGCCGACGGTATGGGGATTGGCCTGAGTTTGTGCCGCTCCATCATCGAGTCCCACCAGGGAAGGATGACCGCAGACAACATCTACAATGGAAATGAAATCACGGGCTGCTTGTTCACTTTCTGGCTGCCCGTCCATGTGGCCCACGGCCCCAAGCCTCAGCCCACCGCTGTGGCAACCGAATAAAGGCGACGGATGAGCTTGATTCCCAAAAAAGGCACGATTTATGTGGTCGACGACGACGAGGCCGTGCGCGACTCGTTGCAATGGCTGCTCGAAGGCAAGGACTACCGCGTCCGCTGCTTTGACTCCGCCGAATCCTTCCTGTCCCGCTACGACGCCCGCGAAGTTGCCTGCCTGATCGTGGACATCCGCATGGGCGGCATGACCGGCATGGAACTGCAAGA
>CAZANT010000323.1:0-3055 GCA_964486575.1 uncultured Burkholderiaceae bacterium
GCTCGTCCCAATATGGCATGGTGATGGCGATGCCGTTGGATTTGGTGGCGCTGGTGAGATGCTTCTTGGGGCGCGACTGCGCCAGTTCGAACGCAAACCGGAGCACACGGTCAACACCGATGCGCGACATCACGGTTTCCTGCATCACGATCTCCCGGTCGGTACCTTCGTACATGCGCCCGCCAATGCTGGAGTACTCGCCCTCGGTGTTTTCGCGCACGATCATCATGTCGATCTCGCCAGGCGCGCGGGCACTGCCATCTCGCCGCACGACTGGCGCAACGATGCCGGGCATCAGCCGTGCCGGACGCAGATTCACGTACTGGTCAAACTCCCTGCGGAACAACAGCAGCGAGCCCCAGAGCGAAATATGGTCTGGAATTTTTTCTGGCCAGCCAACAGCACCGAAATAAATGGCATCGTGGCCGCCAATCTGCGCTTTCCAGTCGTCTGGCAGCATCTTTCCGTGCTTCTCGTAGTAGTCCCAACTTGAAAAGTCAAAGTGGTCGAAATGCAGGTCCAGGCCAAAGCGGCGCGCAGCAGCGTCAAGTACACGCAAGCCCTCGGGCATCACCTCTTTGCCAATACCGTCTCCGGCGATCACTGCAATCCGTTTTTTGGTCATCCGTTGTTCTTTCTCAATTTTGGGGTGTTGCCTGGCGCACCACGAGGCTCACACCGATGGCTGTCAGGGCGGTGCCGAGCAAGGTCACCAGGGTGATGGGCTCATCAAACAACACCCAGGCCATCAAGGCGGTGGTGGGTGGTACCAGGTACAGCAACGTGGTCACCGAGGTGGCGGCCCCACGCTGGATCAGCATGTACAACAGAGAACTGCCACCCAGTGTCAACGCCAACACCGACCACGCCATGGCAGCCACCATCTCACCATTCCAAGCAATGGACTCGGATTCCAGCAAGGCAAGCGGCAGCGCTACCAACAGGGCCGCACACAGCTGCACTGCGCTGGCACTGCGCACATCGCAAGGCAATACGTAACGCTTCTGATACAGCGTGCCAACGGTGATGCTGAACAAGGCGCCGACGGCCAGCGTCAGATTGAACCAATCGGCTTCGGCGCCTTGGCCAAATTTGCGCGAGACAACGAGCAGCAGGCCCACGAAACCAAGAGTCAGGCCAACCCACTGTCGGCGCGTCACCACGCCACCTATGGACGACAGCCAGATTGCTGTCAAAACTGGCTGAAAGCCGACGATCAACGAGGACAAGCCGGAGCCCATCCCCGCCTTGACCGCCGCCCAGACGCCACCCAGGTAACCAGCGTGCATCAACACGCCCGTGACGCCCAAATGCAACCATTGAGCACCGTTTTTGGGCCAGGCCACCCGCGCCAGCAAGATCCACGGCAAAAAACAAGCGATGGACAGTGCAAAACGCATCGCAAGAAACTTCATCGGCGGTGCGTGGGGCATGCCGTAGCGCGCCACGATGAAACCGGTGCTCCAGATCAGCACAAACACCAGTGGCATCGCACGGATCCAGGCGGTGTGGTCGCGCCCCACCGTCATTTGGCGCGCGCGCGGATTTCCGGCAAGGCTTTTTGCAGGTAATACACCATAGACCAAACCGTCAGCACCGCAGAGACCCAGATCAACCAGGTGCCCCACACGCCAGTGTCCATCCAACCGAGCAGCACACCGTCAAACAGCAGGAACGGGATGGCCACCATTTGCACCGTGGTCTTGACCTTGCCCAGCATGTGGACCGCAACACTTTTCGAGGCGCCGATTTGCGCCATCCATTCCCGCAGGGCAGAGATGGCGATCTCTCGCCCGATGATGATGAGCGCCACGAAGACATCGGCCCGGTTGAGATGGACCAGCACCAAAAGCGATGCGCAGACAAGAAACTTGTCAGCGACCGGGTCGAGGAAAGCACCGAACGATGAGACCTGGTTGAGCTTGCGCGCGAGGTAGCCGTCCAGCCAGTCGGTCAGCGCGAACACCACAAACATCATTGTGGCAGCCAGGTTACGGGTGGACTCTTCCAGCGGCAGGTAAAACACCCCGACGATGAGCGGGATGGCGACGATCCGGGTCCACGTCATCAAGGTTGGGATGGTGAAAAACATGGCGTGATTCTGGCACGGTTGCCCAACGCATCGGCTAGTCCAACGCAGCCAGTGAGCGCAACTGGAATTTCAGGTCGTCGTTGTAGAGAAAGGTCTCGTTGAATTGCCAGGGTTGCGGCAGGTGCGCTACCGAACCGAACGGCGCCGCCTGCTGCACAGCGGCCATGGCCAGCTTGACGGTGTGCGGTACAAATTTGGGCGTTCGCAACACCTCGATGCGCCGCACCGAACCGTCGCGGTTCAGTTGAACCTGCAGTACCGGGATGGACTGCAAGCGCTGCGGTAGAGGACCGCTGAAGCCTTCAGCAGCGTTGACCTGGACGATGCGGCGGGCAGCAGCGATTCGGTACTCGTCCCAATTGCGCGCCTTGGCGGTGGTGGGTGGCACAACAGCAGGCGCATTGGTCGGCGGCAAGACAGCACCGGCTGCGGGCCCGGGCTTGACCGTGGGCGCCGGTGCGCCAACACAGCCCGCCAGCAAGGTCAGCACAGATGCAAAGCCAAATTTAGTGAAGTGCACGGTAAATCTCCTCCGCCAGTTCCTTTGAAATGCCATCCACTGTGGCAAGGTCGGCCGCGCCCGCTGCCGCCACACCACGGATTCCACCGAACCGCTGCAACAGTTTGGCACGTCTCTTGGGGCCGACACCGGGGATGTCCTCTAGTTTGCTGCCGCCGGTGCGCACTTTTGCGCGCTGCGCCCGCATGCCAGTGATGGCGAAACGGTGGGCTTCGTCGCGGATCTGGGCCACCAGCATCAGCGCGGCGGAGTCTTTACCGAGGTAGATTTTTTCGCGACCGTCAGCGAACACCAAGTCTTCCAAACCCACCTTTCGGCCCTCGCCCTTCTCCACTCCCACGATGCGCGACAAGTCCAGACCGAGGCTTTCAAACACCTCGCGCGCGGTGCTCACCTGCCCTTTGCCGCCGTCGATCAGCACGATGTCGGGCATGGCCTTGCTG
>CAZANT010000324.1:0-3048 GCA_964486575.1 uncultured Burkholderiaceae bacterium
CTGCCCAGGCGCGTGCAGCAACCGCTGGGCATGGCCGATATCGACCACGATCACCCCAGGCGCCAATGCAGGCTGCAGGATCATGGGTGGGAGCAGTTGCCCTTCGCTGTCGCGCACCGCTGCCCCAAGCTCTGCGCCCAGTTGCCGCAAGGTGTCTGGCCCGACCCACGCTTGCCCGGGCGTGCCGATGAACGCCTGCACATCGAATGCTTGCGGCTGCACACCGGCAATGCTGCTGGCCGGCGGCAGGCTCAAAGGGTCGATGCCCAGCAGGCGCACGTTGCGCGCGGGCTCCCCAGGCAAGCGCAAGCGCCCTTCCAGCACGGGCGTTACTGGCCAACCCTGCTTGCGCAATTGCACGTAAAGCCCTTGGTCGAAGCGCTCACCGTTGCGCGGCACCAGCTGCGCCTGCAGCGGCCCGGCCAGCACGGCACTGGCGCGGGCGTAGTCGCTGCGTGCCTGGCTGTTCAGCGCCTGCACGCCCGTCCACAGCGCCGTGGCCAGCCACAGCCCGGTGAAGATACTGAAAAACTGCACACGATGGCGCCGCCAATGGCTGAACAACGCCAACAGGGCCAGCGACAAAAGCCTCATCACCCCGACTCTGGCTGAACGCGACCGGCCTGCAGCTGGCAACGCCGCTGCAAGCGTGCCGCCAGCCGGGGACTGTGGGTCACCATCAGCACACCGCTGCCGGCCTCGGCGACCAGTTGCAGCAACAGGCTCAGCACCTCATCACTGCTGGCCTCGTCAAGGCTGCCGGTGGGTTCGTCGGCCAGCAGCCAGGCCGGGCGCCCAGCCAGGGCACGGCCGATGGCGACCCGTTGCTGCTGGCCACCGGACAACTGCTCAGGGTAGCGCGCCAGCAAACCTGGCAAGCCCAACTGCTCTGCCAGGTAAGCCACCCATTGTGGGTCATGCCTGCCAGCCAGCCTGGCCTGAAAGGCGAGGTTCGCCGCCACGTCCAGGCTGCTGATCAGGTTGTATTGCTGGAACACCAGGCCAATCCCCTCCCGCCGCCACTGCGCCAGCGACGCCTCGGAACGGCCGTCGAGCGGAACGTCGTCGATCAGGATGCGGCCGCTGTCGGCACGGTCCAGGCCGGCAATCAGGTGCAGCAACGTGCTCTTGCCGCTGCCCGACTCCCCCATCAGCGCCAGGCTGCTACCGCGTGCCAGGCGCAGGTCCACGCCCTGCAGGACAGGGAGCGGGCCTTGGGGGGTGGGGAATGATTTGTGGAGCTGTTCGATGGCGAGCATCGACGGGCCTTTATGGTGTGCGTCTGCTTAGTAATAGCAGGTCCGAACCGCAGGGGCGCACAGTCACCCCAGCCGCAGTTCTGTTTTCTTCCCTCCATGATTCATCCTGGGCTGACGTAGCGCCTACAGCAGATGCAGAACCACCGCGCCTAGCAAAACGAAACTCACGCCCAACAACTGCCCTGCCGTCAACCGCTCTTTATAGAACACATAGCCAAGCATGGCCGCCACCCCACCAGAAAGCGTACTAATAACAGTTACAACGGCAATCGAACCCTCAAGCACCCCAAATGAAAACGCTGCGAAACCACCCAAATTAAAAAGACTGGCACCGCTCAAGGCGCCATAATCTTTTAAGGTCAAATTGTTACCCCCTCGAAAATTACGATACATAAGCAACAGAAACAGAGCGCCCACGCAGTAGTTCAACCAGAGCATGTTGATTGGGCCTACAGCGGGCAGCGCATATTTACCTTGAACCCAGAAACTGACGCCGTAAAAACCAGCGGCCAGCAGCGCAAAAATAATTGCCTGCCCCTCGCGTCGGTTTAAGCGAGACGCGGGATTGCTGTGCCCCAGGCCCACAGCCATCACACCAAATGCGCAGATGGCGATCCCAATAAACTGATAGGCAGTCAAGCGTTCGCCCCCTGCCCAAGCCAAGATTGTTGTGACGACACCGTAGGACGTGACCACTGGCGCAACAATTGCGGTGCGTCCCTCAGTTAACGCTTTGGCCAGTGAGAGAGCGCCGAGTAGCGTGAACACCGCCGCGACAAGACAGAGGATCATGGTTTCTGTACTGATTGCGACAATCGAATTGAGGCTGCTCGATTGCAAAGCAAAAATACTCAGAACCACCAGCCCCAATACTTGACTGTAGAGCACTGAACGCCTGATACCAAGCGACCTGCCATTTACGCTCACCAAATAATCTGTAGCCCCCCAACATATGGCTGCCACCAAGCCCATCAACACATCCACTTCAACACCCCTTTATTGTATTCAGCGAGCCTCACTTCGCTTACACCTATTATGTTTGCGAGCACTTCATTCAATAAGCCGCTTGATGGCACTGTCAATGGCGTGTATTGCAACTAAGCGTGACGAGAGTCATCACGTAGGAATCATCTGACACTAGGAGGATCCTTTAGCCTACAAGAAATCTAATAATGCTTAGGTTACTTGTGTCATCGACATAACTCGCAACCAAATGACACAGGCGCCGCCCGTGTTCGCGGGCAAGCCTGCTCCTACAGAGGGGGGCAGCCGTTGCCTTTTGACCAAGCCACACGTCCACCCGCCTTCAAGACCTGCCGCTGAAACCGCCCCATCTCCTACCGACAGTGACCTGACGAATTGACGACAATGGATCCATGGCGCGTTCGATAACCGCACATGACTCGCAATTCTCATGCGTAATGTGTTGACCTCGCTCCAACACCAAAGCTCTAATGGATCCATTAAATAAAAACAAAACCCTGGAGAGCCCCCATGTACCCCAAAAACACCTGGTACGTCGCCTGCACCCCCGACGAGATAGCCGCCAAGCCCCTTGGCCGGCAGATCTGCGGCGAGAAGATCGTGTTCTACCGCGCCCAAGAGAACAAAGTGGCCGCCGTCGAGGACTTCTGCCCCCACCGTGGCGCGCCGTTGTCGTTGGGCTATGTCGAGGACGGCAACCTGGTGTGTGGCTACCACGGCCTGGTCATGGGTTGCGACGGCAAGACCGTCTCGATGCCGGGCCAACGGGTGCGTGGCTTCCCCTGCAACAAGACCTTTGCGGCCG
>CAZANT010000325.1:0-3041 GCA_964486575.1 uncultured Burkholderiaceae bacterium
GAATCGAACCTGTATCTGAGACTTAGGAGGTCCCCGTTCTATCCATTGAACTACGACGGCACGCCTCAAAGATTATCGCCGTTACAGCTTGCGCTGTAACGGCGACGGTTTAACGGCATCGAGGCCGTCGAGGGGCAATCAGCGCTGGAGGGCGCTGACGCTATTCAGGTCGTGGGCGCTGATGGCGCCATTGGAACCAGACAGCGAAGCAACCACACTTTCAGCCGTCAAACCAGCTTTTTTCTGGTCAAAGTACTGGTCGTAACGGATGACAAAGTCACGGGCCGGACCAGCACCTTTGGTGCCATCGGGTGTGGCAGCGATGTGGCAGCCACGGCAGGACACAGGGTCGGCATCGACCTTGTCGCCGGTGGGCTTGTAGCCTGCAAAAATCCAGTTACCGGTACGCAGCTCCGGCGCAACGTTCTGGCCCCAGCCGGGGTTCTTGCCCATCACAAAGACAGCCACGAGGTTGCCCTTGACCAGCTTACCGTCGGGTCCGGTTTGCAGCGTGCCATCGGGGTTGGCCACGGCGGCGTAGTTTTCCATCACGAACTGGCTACCTTGTGGGAAGGGCTGTCCGCGTACCGCGGTGGTAGCGATTTTGTTCATGTAAATTTCGCGAACCTGCTTGATTTCAGGGCGCTGGATGTTGGAGATGAACTTGGGCCAGCTCTTGTAGTCAGCAGGCTGGGCCAGTTGGCCGTCCACCAGTGCGGGTGGTGGGGTCGCTGGGCCAGAGGCGCAACCGGCGAGGACAGCGGCTGCAATGGCCACCAGGGTAGCGGTGAGTTTCAATGCCATGTGTATGGTTCCTTGAAGTCTGAACGGGATATACCGTGTCGAAAGATAATAACAAAGGCTTCTTAATTTGCCCTTAGTTTTTGCCCCAAGTGGCACCATACCAACGGCTTACCGTTTGCTTACCGGTTCAGCGTCTTCATGCCCTCTTCGAGCCCCTTTAATGTCAGTGGCACCATGCGATTGCCCATCAGCTGCTGGATGATGGAGATGCTCTGGCGGTACTGCCACACCCCTTGCGGTTCGGGGTTGATCCAGACGAATTTCGGGAAGGCCTGAGTCAGCCGGTCGAGCCACACCGCGCCCGACTCCTCGTTGTTGTATTCCACGCTGCCGCCGGGTTGCAGGATTTCGTAGGGGCTCATGGTGGCGTCCCCGACAAAGATGAGTTTGTAGTCTTTGTTGTATTTGCGAAGAATGTCCTGGGTGGCAAACTTTTCGCTGAAGCGGCGGCGGTTGTTCTTCCACATGAAGTCGTAGACGCAGTTGTGGAAGTAGTAAAACTCCATGTGCTTGAACTCGGCCTTGGCGGCCGAGAACATTTCTTCTACCCGGGCGATGTGTTCGTCCATGGTGCCACCCACGTCCATCAGCAGCAGCACCTTCACGTTGTTGTGACGCTCCGGCACCATTTTGATGTCGAGCCAGCCAGCGTTGGCGGCGGTGGAGCGGATGGTGTCGTCCAAGTCCAGTTCTTCCACATGGCCCTCTCGGGCGAACTTGCGCAACCTGCGCATGGCCACCTTGATGTTGCGAGTGCCCAACTCTTGGCTGTCGTCGTAATCTTTGTAGGCCCGTTGGTCCCAGACCTTGACCGCACTTTTGTTGCGGCCCTTTTCCTGGCCAATCCGGATGCCTTGCGGGTTGAAACCGTTGGCGCCGAACGGGGACGTGCCACCGGTACCAATCCATTTGCTGCCACCTTCGTGGCGTTCTTTTTGTTCCTCAAAGCGTTTCTTGAGCGTTTCCATGAGCTCGTCCCAGCCCATCTTTTCGATCTTGGCTTTTTCTTCCGGGCTCAGTTCCAGTTCCAGGTTCTTGCGCAGCCATTCGAGCGGCACGTCTTTGGTGAAGTCGGCCACCATCTCCACGCCCTTGAAATACGCTGCAAAGGCGCGATCAAACTTGTCGTAGTGCTTTTCGTCCTTTACCAGCGCTGTTCGGCTCAGAAAATAAAAGTCGTCGATCTTGTAGCCATGTTCACTGGCGGGGCCAACCACACCTTCTTTGAGCGCTTCCATCAGCGTCAGATACTCTTTGACCGAGACCGGCAGCTTGGCTGAACGCAGGGTGTAGAAAAAGTCGATGAGCATGGTGGCCTCCCAGGGAAGTCAGGTGCGTGGCATGGCCAGCAGGTGCAGCAAGTGAGCCTTGGATTCAGGCCATTCGCCGGCGCGCATGCTGTACATGACGGTGTCGCGGATGGTGCCGTCACGGCGCAAAAAGTGGCCTCGAATGACGCCATCCTTTCGGGCGCCGAGGCGTTCAATGGCTTTTTGCGAAACGAAGTTGAAGTTGTCGGTGCGCCAGCCGACCACATGACAGCCCAGCGTGTCGAACGCGTGGCCCATCATCAACAACTTGCAGGTGGTGTTGACGTGGGTGCGCTGGCAGCGTCTGGCGTACCAGGTGTAGCCAATTTCTAAGCGCCGCACGCTGGGCAAAATGTCGTGAAAGCTGGTGGTACCTAGCACCTTGCCGGTGCCATCGTCGATCACGGCAAAGGCAAAGCGATTGCCTTCTGCGCGCATGCGGAGGGCGTCTTCAATGTAGCTGCGGGTATGTTCGGGCCGGGGGACCGCGGTGACGCGCAGGTTCCAGAGTTCTCCGTCCGCGGCTGCTGCAGCCAAACCCACTTCATGCTGCAGAGCCAATGGTGCCAGCGTGACACCGTGGGCAGACAACTCAACCGGGTCAACAAAAGCCATTCAGGCGCTCACTCGGCGTCGTCGGTTTGTCGGCTCTGGCGCCAGCGACGGGCCGCTTGCAGGCCCATGCCACCACCCAGGCCCACCAGCAAAATGCCGACGATGCTTCCTGCGCCGTAGCCTTCGGCAAAAATGTCCATGCCGAACAGCTTGCCCAGGCCGTAGCCCAACAGGGCGCCCCCCACAAAACCGACCGCGTCAGTCAGGCCTTCGGCCAACAAGTTGTTGCTCATGGTGTCTCGGCTCAGCGGTTGTGGCGTTGCATGAACACCAGTTTTTCAAACAAGGTCACGTCTTGCTCGTTCTTCAGCA
>CAZANT010000326.1:0-3040 GCA_964486575.1 uncultured Burkholderiaceae bacterium
GGAACGCGCTGGCGCCGTCCATCGGGCGACTGGCTGCTCGCTGGGCCATGCGGGCGGCACTGTCCTGACCGGCACGCTCTAACGCCTCGCACAGCAAGGCGTCGCGGGACGCGAAGTGAGCGTAAAAACCGCCGTGGGTGAGACCGGCCTCTTTCATGATGTCGGCCACGCCCACCCCGTGGAACCCCGCACGCCGAATGGCCCGCGCCGCCGTCTCAACGATGCGGTCGTGGGTCACTTGTTTGCGGCTGGGTTGTGCGTCCATGCGTTCAGCATAACAGAAATATGACGATCGTCATATTTTCGGACTGACCCTGGGTGTCGTTCGCCTCACCCCGTCAGGCCCGCAAACACGTTCTGCACGTCGTCGTTGCCGTCGATCGCGGCCAAAAAGGCCTCTACCTCTTCCAACGCTTCGGCGCTCAGGCCGGCGGCGTTGACCGGGTTTTTGGGCCGGTAACCCAGCTTGGCCGACAACACGGTGAAGCCCTGCGCAGGCAGTGCGCGGCTGACCAGATCCAGGTCGGTCGCGTCGGTGATGAACAGGGTGTGACCGGTCTCCTCGCCTGGCTCGAAGTCCTGGGCACCAGCCTCGATCGCGGCCACCTCGGCGTCGGCGCCCGCAGCAGAGGGCTCGGCCTCAATCAGGCCCACGTGGTCAAAATCCCAGGCCACTGAACCCGAGGTACCAAGTTGCCCCTTTCGGAACAGCACCCGCATTTCCGGCGCGGTGCGGTTCACGTTGTCGGTCAGGCACTCGACCATGACCGGCACACGATGCGGCGCATACCCTTCGTAGATGACATGCTCAAAGTTCACCGCCTCGCCAGTCAGGCCCGCGCCCTTCTTGATCGCGCGCTCCAGGGTGTCCTTGGGCATGGACACTTTGCGCGCCTGTTCCACCACCAACCGCAGGCGTGAATTGGTCGCTGGGTCGGCGCCGTTGCGGGCGGCGATCATGATGTCCTTGGCCAGACGGCCAAACAGCTTGCCCCTGGCATTGGCTGCCAATTCCTTGCCTTTTGCTTTCCACTGCGCGCCCATGGGGTTTGTTCCTTGTAGTTGTGGCGCCCGCCAGCGCTCGACCATTTCGTTACCCGGCCCCGCGCGCGCCACACAGGCGAGCGCATGACCAGAGGGGATTGGTTTATACACCCTGAGACGCCCCCGACGACCCCACCGCATGACACGGCCGAGCAGGCATTGACATAACGCACAGCCGATTTGATAATGACGTTATCAATGCGTAACAATGCCATCAAACTAACGTCCAATTGGGCCGACACGATGAAAGACGCCAAACGCGACTTTCTGCTGCAGGCCGCGCGTGAAGAGTTCAAGGACAAGGGCCTGGAAGGTGCGACCATGCGCGGCATCTCGCTGCGCGCCGGCTGCACCACTGGAGCGATCTACCCCCTGTTCGACAGCAAGGAAGCTATTTATGCCGCCCTGCTTGGCCAATCCCTGGCCTTGCTGGATGCCCGGGTGGCTGCGGCCGTGGAGGCTGCTTCGGCCACGCCCACCGCGCAGGTGGCTGCCGCCTGTGAAGCGTTTATGGACTATTACAGCCAGCACCCGTTTGAGGTCAACCTGGGGCTGTACGCGTTTCGCGGCATCAAGCGACTGGGCGTGGGCAAAAACTCAGACCAGGCACTGAACGATGCCCTGTGGACCGTGCTGGAGCGAATCGCGCTGCCGCTGGCCGCCGCACGTGGCCTGCCCGCCAAGGCGGTGCGGACCTGGGTGGCGTTGGTCTTCAGCCAAATGATTGGCGCGCTGGTGCTTCAACTCGCCGGGCGCTTGGACGCGCTGAACACCCATCCGAAAGAAATGCTGCAGCTGATGCTGGCCCAACTGCTCCCCGCAGCACCCCCAACACCACCCCGAAAACCCACCCCAACCAGGAAGAAATGACATGGTAAGAATTGAAAAACAAGGCAACGTCTGGACCATCGTACACAGCCGCTTCAGTGAAGCCCGCAATGCAATGGACCCCGAAAGCGCCGACGCGCTGGTCAGCGCCTTTCTGGAATTCGACGCTGACCCCAGCGCCAGCGTGGCGGTGTTGTGGGGCGAAGGTGGCGCGTTCTGCGCGGGCTGGGACCTGAAGTTCGCCAGCACCCTGTCCGACCGTGAGTCGTTCCGTCGCGAGGTGTCCGAAGGCCTCGCTTTTCCCACCGGTGCCAACCCTGCACCACGCGGCCCGCTGGGTCCAACCCGACTGGAATTGTCGAAGCCCGTGATTGCGGCCGTGGAAGGCCCAGCCGTGGCCGGCGGCATGGAACTGGCCATGTGGTGCGACATCCGTGTAATGGCCGACTCCGCCTACTTTGGTGTGTACTGCCGCCGCTGGGGCATTCCGCTGCTGGACGGGGGTACGGTGCGCATGGCGCGCCTGGTCGGTCAGGGTCGCGCGATGGAAATCACGCTGACCGGCCGCAAGGTGCCAGCCTCCGAAGCGGTGCAGATTGGCCTGTGCGAAAAAGTGGTTGAACACGGTGGTGCGCGTGCCGCCGCCGAAGCCATGGCCCACACCATAGCGCGATTTCCACAGGCAGCTGTCAGAGCCGACCGCCGCTCAATTTTGGAGACCTATGGCACCCCGGTGCGCGAAGCACTGCGCCGCGAGTGGGCCAACGGTGTGGAGGCCCATTTTCAGGAGGGCGCCGCCGGCGCCGGGCGCTTTGCCAGTGGCTTGGGCCGGCACGGCGACTTCGAAAGAATCTGACGCAATAACTCGCCAGGGGCTCGCGCCCCTCGCCACACCGATGGCTCGCTTGGCCAGCGCCTCGAGTGCTGTCGCGGCGACCATCCCTCATGTCCCGAGGTACGGCCCGACACACTCGTCCCACCAGTGGTCTTGCCGGCCACCCCGATGGGCAACCGACCCTCCACCGGGCTCGCTCAGCGCTGTCCCAGCACCTGCTACCACGCGCCACCGCTGGCCACCACCACAGGAAGATTCTGTTCGCGCGAATCCGCCGCTGCAGCGGCAAGCCTTTACAAGAAAAGAGTCAATGGCTGCTCGGGTCAGACGGCT
>CAZANT010000327.1:0-3032 GCA_964486575.1 uncultured Burkholderiaceae bacterium
GGCCCAGCACCGAACTGCGGTGGCTGGCCAGGGCTTCGAGGTCCAGCACCTGGGCACCGGCTTGCGCCAGTGCTGTGAGCAAGCGGGTTTTGCCGGAGCCGGTGGGGCCGGACACCACACGGTACCGCAGGCGCGCCGCCAGCGCCGGCAGCTCGGCCAGGCGCGCGCTGCGAAAGGCCTTGTAGCCGCCTTCGATCAGGGTCACTTTGAAGCCAATTTGCCCCAGCACCATGGCCAGAGAGCCGCTGCGTTTGCCGCCGCGCCAGCAATAGACCAGCGGTTGCCAGCTTTTCGGTGTGTCGGTCAGCTCGCGCTGGATGTGGCGGGCAATGTTGCTGGCCACCAGTGCCGCCCCCCGTTTTTGCGCCTCAAAGGGGCTGACCTGCTTGTAGAGGGTGCCAATCAGGTGGCGCTCCTCGTTGTTGAGCGAGGGCCAGTTGCGGGCCGTGGGCAGGTGGTCTTCGGCAAATTCGTTTTCGCTGCGCGCGTCGATGATGCTGCTGAACTGGTCGAGTTGTGCCATCGCGTCGGAGGCACTCAGGGTGAAAACGGGCATTACTTCAGCAGCTTCTTCAGTTCGGGCCAGACGTTGGCCAGCATCATCGGCTGGGCCTCTTCCTTGGGGTGGATGCGGTCGGCCTGGAACAGGCTCAGCGCGTCGGGTGCGTCCGCTACGCCTTTGAGAAAGAATGGCACCAGCGGCACCTGCTGTGCTTTGGCCACGGATTCAAAGACTTTGGCGAAGCGCTGGGTGTAGTCGCTGCCGTAGTTGGGTGGCACCTGCATGCCCAGCAGCAGCACCTTGGCGCCACGGGCTTTGGCAGACGCCACCATCTGGTTCAGGTTGTCCTCGGTCATCTGCAGAGGCAGGCCGCGCAGTGCGTCGTTGCCACCCAACTCAATCACCACATGGGTGGGCTTGTTGTGGTGCAGCAGGCCGCTGAGGCGGGTGCGGCCGCCCGAGGTGGTGTCGCCGCTGATGCTGGCGTTGATCACGCCAGCGGCAATCTTCTCGCTGGCCAGCTTTTTTTTCAGCAACTCCACCCAGCCGGTCCCGCGCTTGAGGCCGTATTCGGCGCTGAGCGAATCGCCCAGCACCAAAATGGTTGGCACCGGGGCGGCTAGGGTAGGGCTCAGCGATAGCCCTGCAGTACCGGCGATTAAGCTGGCCGCGATAAAGTCGCGTCTGGGCAGTCCACCGGCGGTGGCGGCCGTTCCCCCGAGGCCGCGTTGTGCGGCGCTAGAAAGCGTCATGTCAGATCCCATCATTTCAGTCAGCCATGTGTTCAAGTCGGTCACCGACTCCACCGGCACGTTGGACATTTTGCGCGATATCCACTTCAGCCTGGCCCCGCGCGAAACGGTCGCGGTCGTGGGCGCGTCGGGCTCTGGCAAGAGCACGCTGTTGTCCATCGTGGCCGGGTTGGACACACCCACCCGCGGAACAGTTCACCTGGCCGGGCAAGACCTGTTTGCTCTCAGCGAAGATGCGCGTGCTGCGGTGCGGGCACGGCAGGTGGGTTTTGTGTTTCAGAGCTTCCAGTTGATGGGCAGCCTCACCGCATTGGAAAACGTGATGCTGCCGCTGGAGCTTGCCGGGGGCAAAGGCGCAAGCCAAAGCCCGCGCCAGGCTGCCACCGAGATGCTGGCCCGTGTGGGCCTGTCAGAGCGTTTGAACCACTACCCCAAGGTGCTGAGCGGCGGCGAGCAGCAGCGCGTGGCGTTGGCTCGGGCTTTCGTGGTGCGACCGGCGGTGCTGTTGGCCGACGAGCCCACCGGAAGCCTGGACTTCGCCACCGGCGACACGGTGATGAAACTGATGTTCGACCTGAATCGCGAGCAGGGTACAACCCTGGTGCTGGTGACGCACGACCGTGCGATTGCCGCACGCTGCGCCCGCCGCATCACGATCGAGGCCGGTCGAATTGCCTCGGACGAGGTCTGAAGGCGGATAAGGTGCTATTTTCAAGTCGGATGGGCCTTAAGCCCCGCTGGAACCTTATGACTAAGCTACGGTTTCAATAGCAATCGGCGGCAGTGCCAGCGGCCCCCTGATAATCGGGGGATGTCCTCACCCAAAGTTTTGTTCGGTTTCCACGCGGTTGGCGTTCGCCTGAAGACGGCGCCAGGTTCCATCGTAGAAATCTATTTCGAAGCGACCCGGCGCGATGCCCGGATGCGCCAGTTCATCGAGAAGGCCACCGAGGCCGGTGTGCGCTTGATCGAGGCCGACGCGATGCGCATTGCGAAGCTTTGCGGCAGCCATGGCCACCAGGGGGTGGCCGCGCGGGTCCAGCCACTGCCACAGAACCACTCGCTCGATGACTTGCTGGACAGTGTGCAAGGACCGCCCTTGCTGCTGGTGCTCGACGGCGTGACCGACCCCCACAACCTCGGCGCCTGCCTGCGCGTGGCCGACGGCGCCGGTGCGCACGCGGTGATCGCACCCAAGGACCACGCGGTGGGCATCAACGCCACGGTGGCCAAGGTGGCGAGCGGTGCGTCCGAAACCGTCCCCTATTTCATGGTCACCAACCTGGCCCGGACTTTGGGTGAACTGAAGGAGCGCGGCATTTGGTGCATTGGCGCCAGCGACGACGCCCCCAAAACCCTCTACCAGACCGACCTCACGGTGCCGTTGGCGCTGGTGTTGGGGGCCGAAGGCGACGGCATGCGCCAGCTCACCCGCAAGACCTGTGACGCGTTGGTCAGCATCCCGATGCGCGGTGCGGTCGAAAGCCTCAACGTGTCGGTCGCCAGTGGTGTGTGTCTGTACGAGGCCCTGCGGCAGCGGGGCTGAGGTTCAATGGCGGACTTGGAGACCGTTCGCGCCTGGTTACAGCGGGCTGAACACATCGCCGTGTTGTCGGGTGCTGGCGTCAGTGCCGAGTCGGGCGTGCCGACCTTTCGCGACGCTCAAACGGGCCTTTGGGCCAACTATGACCCCCAGCGACTCGCCACCGAAGATGGCTTTCGGGCCGACCCGGCGCTGGTCTGGCGCTGGTACGCCAGCCGGCGCGAAAAAATCGCTG
>CAZANT010000328.1:0-3026 GCA_964486575.1 uncultured Burkholderiaceae bacterium
GGCGTCACCCGCATAGTCCAGCACATCGTCAATCACCTGAAACGCGGTGCCAAGGGCTTGGCCGTACTCGGCGCAGTGGGCCTCTAGGGCGGTGTTGCCAGCCAGTACTGCGCCGAGTTGGGCGCTCGCCTCGAATAGTTTGGCGGTTTTCGAGCGGATCACCCTCAGGTAATTGGCTTCGGTGAGGCTGGCGTCGTGCATGTTCATCAGTTGCAGCACCTCGCCTTCGGCGATCACATTGGTGGTGTCAGCCAGAATTTGCATGACGCGCATTTCGCCACCTGCCACCATCATCTGGAAGGCGCGCGAGTAGAGGAAGTCACCCACCAGCACGCTGGCTGGATTGCCAAACACCTCGTTGGCGGTAGCACGACCACGTCGCAGACTGGAATCGTCAACCACATCGTCGTGAAGCAAGGTGGCTGTATGGATGAACTCCACCACCGCGGCCAGTTCATAACGCCGGGGGTTCTGATAGCCCAAAGCACCGCACACCATCAGCAGTAATGCCGGTCGTAACCGCTTGCCACCGGCCGAGATGATGTAACGTGCCACCTCGCCTACAAGAGGAACACCCGAGTCAAGCCGATCTGCGATGACCCGGTCGACTTCGAGCATGTCACCACCTATCAGGGCCGTGCGGGCAGAAGCTTCAGGTGGGGAGGCAGTCAAAATCAGTGTCCAAGAGCAGAGGCTGGATTATAAATAGACAGCTGTACCTTAACGCGCTGCAATCGGAAGGCGTAGTTCAAGTCAATGGCCGCGTGCTATAATCCAAGGCTCTGAAAAAATAGGTTTTCAGAGCTTCTCTCAGAGGTCATTATGTACGCGGTCATAAAAACCGGTGGCAAACAGTATCGTGTTGCTTCCGGCGAAAAAATTAAAGTAGAACAGATTGCTGCGGATGTAGGCCAGGAGATTGTGTTTGACCAAGTTTTGGCTGTCGGCAACGGCGCTGAGATCAAGGTTGGCACGCCCCTGGTGTCCGGCGCAACGGTGACAGTCACTGTCATTTCGCATGGCAAGCACGACAAGGTGCGCATTTTCAAGATGCGCCGTCGCAAGCACTATCAAAAACGGCAAGGGCACCGCCAGCAGTTTACCGAACTGCAAATCGGCGCCATCGCTGGTTAACCCGGCTCAGGAGCACAGGTCATGGCACAGAAAAAAGGCGGCGGCTCTACGCGAAACGGGCGCGATTCGAAGCCCAAAATGCTCGGCGTGAAGGCTTTTGGCGGTGAACTGATCACCGCTGGCGCCATCATCGTGCGTCAGCGCGGTACCAAGTTCCACCCCGGCACCAATGTCGGTTTGGGCAAAGACCACACCCTGTTTGCCCTGGTGGACGGCCACGTGTCGTTTGCCGTCAAAGGCGCGCTGAACAAGCACATGGTGAACATCACACCGGCCTGAATCTGCTGATTCTCCCGCTGTTTTGATCAGGTCAAAGCCCCGCTTGTCGGGGCTTTTTCGTTTATAAATCATCCCGCCTCGGCGGTATGGCTCGCACTTTTTAGCCCTCTATGAAATTCGTTGACGAAGCCTACATTGACGTCTCTGCGGGAGATGGCGGGGCCGGCTGCGTCTCGTTCCGGCATGAAAAGTACAAGGAGTTCGGTGGCCCCAACGGCGGAGACGGTGGCCGCGGTGGCCATGTCTTCGCAGTCGCTGACCCCAACCTCAACACCCTGGTGGACTTCCGGTTCTCGCGTCGGCACGACGCCAAGCGTGGCCAGCATGGCATGGGATCGGACATGTTCGGTGCTGCTGGCGACGACATCACCCTCAAGATGCCGGTGGGCACCATCATCACTGACGCCGAAACCGGTGAGGTGCTGTACGAGCTGCTGGTGCCGGGCGAGGTCATCACCATTGCCAAAGGCGGCGATGGCGGCTTTGGCAACATGCGCTTCAAGAGTGCGATCAACCGCGCGCCACGCCAGAAAACGCCGGGCTGGCCCGGCGAGAAGAAAAGCCTCAAGCTGGAACTGAAGGTGTTGGCTGACGTGGGTCTGCTGGGTCTGCCCAACGCTGGCAAGTCCACCTTCATCACGGCGGTGTCCAACGCCCGACCGCGCATTGCCGACTACCCGTTCACCACCTTGCACCCCAACCTGGGTGTGGTGCGTGTGGGCCCAGAGCAAAGCTTTGTGGTGGCTGACCTGCCGGGGCTGATCGAGGGCGCGTCCGAAGGTGCCGGACTCGGCCATTTGTTCCTGCGTCACTTGCAGCGGACCCGGCTGCTGCTGCATGTGGTCGACATGGCGCCGTTTGACGACAGCGTCGACCCGGTGGCACAGGCCAAGGGCATTGTGGGTGAGCTCAAGAAATACGACCCGGCGTTGTTCGACAAGCCGCGCTGGTTGGTGCTGAACAAACTGGACATGGTTCCGGCAGACGAACGTGCTGCCCGGGTCAAAGACTTCGTGAAGCGCTTTAAATTCAAGGGGCCGGTGTTCGAGATCTCCGCTCTGACGCGCGAAGGCTGCGAACCACTGGTCAAAGAAATCTACCGGCACATCAAATCGATTCAGGTGGCCGAACAGCCGCACATTGAGGTCGACCCCCGCTTCACAGGCGACCCGGTTTGATGCTTTCATTTGCTACACAATAAATAGCTAAAGTACCAGGAAATACCTGGGCTTCAACTGAATATGAGTGAAAAAACAGGCGCGGATGTACTGCGTCACGCCAAACGCATCGTGGTCAAGGTGGGTTCCAGCCTGGTGACCAACGAAGGCCGCGGGCTCGACGAGGTGGCGATTGGCGAGTGGAGCCGCCAGTTGGCGGCGCTGGTCAAGGGGCAGCGTGAGGTGGTCATGGTGTCCAGCGGTGCCATTGCCGAGGGCATGAAGCGCCTGGGCTGGGCCGTTCGCCCCCATGAACTGAACGAACTGCAGGCCGCTGCTGCTGTGGGTCAGATGGGCCTGGCCCAAATGTACGAGACCAAGCTGCGCGAGAACGGTCTGGGCAGCGCGCAGGTCCTGCTGACCCATGCCGACCTGGCCGACCGTGAGCGCTACCTC
>CAZANT010000329.1:0-3019 GCA_964486575.1 uncultured Burkholderiaceae bacterium
ACCTCTACCTGGAGGGCCACGACCAGCACCGCGGCTGGTTCCACAGCTCGCTGCTAACCGCCTGCGCGATGTACGACCACGCGCCCTACAAGGGCCTGCTGACACACGGCTTCACCGTGGACGGCAAGGGCCGCAAGATGAGCAAGAGCGAAGGCAATGTGGTGGTGCCGCAGGAAGTGAGCGACAAGCTGGGCGCGGAAATCATCCGCCTCTGGTGCGCCGCCACCGACTACTCGGGCGACCTCGGCATCGATGACAAGATTTTGGCGCGGGTGGTGGACACCTACCGCCGCATCCGCAACACGCTGAAGTTTTTGCTGGCCAACATCAGCGACTTCGATCCGGCAAAGGACGCGGTGCCGCACGACCAGCTGCTGGAGATCGACCGTTATGCATTGAGCCGCGCCGCGCAGCTGCAGGCCGATATCCTCGCGCACTACGAGGTGTACGAGTTCCACCCGGTGGTGGCCAAGCTGCAGGTGTACTGCTCGGAAGACCTCGGCGCGTTTTACCTCGACGTGCTGAAGGACCGGCTCTACACCACCGCGCCAAAGAGCCTGGCCCGCCGCAGCGCACAGACCGCGCTGCACCAGATCACCCATGCCATGCTGCGCTGGATGGCGCCCTTCTTGAGCTTCACCGCCGAAGAGGCGTGGGCGGTCGCGGGCCATAGCCCCTCCATCTTCCTGGAAACCTACGCAGACTTAGGGCAACCCGACGCGGCGCTCCTGGCCAAGTGGGCCCGCGTTCGCGCCATCCGGGACGAGGTGAACAAAGAGATCGAGTCCGTTCGCACGGCCGGCCAGGTGGGCTCGTCGCTGCAGGCCAACGTCGGTCTGCAAGCAGCGGGCGACGACCACGCGCTGTTGGCCAGCCTGGGCGACGACCTGAAATTTGTGTTTATCACCTCGGTCATGGAACTGTCCAAGGGTGACCAGCTGGTCACCACGGTCACGCCGAGCACCGACACCAAGTGCGAGCGTTGCTGGCACTACCGCAACGATGTGGGACACGACGCGGCACACCCGACGATCTGTGGCCGCTGCACCAGCAACCTCTACGGCGCCGGCGAACAGCGCAAGGTGGCCTGATGAGCGCCGTCAACATTCCCGCCTCCCCACGCCAGCTGTGGGTCTGGCTGGGCCTCGCCGCGTCCATCCTCGCGGTGGACCAGATCACCAAGAACTGGATCCTGGCCCACTACCAGCTCGGCGACAGCACCCGGGTGTTGGATTTTTTCAACATCGTCCGCGTGCACAACACCGGTGCAGCGTTTTCTTTCCTTGCGGACTCGGGCGGCTGGCAACGCTGGTTTTTCACAGCCATCGGTCTGATTGCCACGGTGTTCATCGTCTGGCTGCTGCGCGCGCACGGCGGACAAAGGCTGTTTGCGTTCGCACTGGCCAACATCCTTGGCGGCGCGGTCGGCAATGTGGTCGACCGTTTGCAGCATGGTTACGTGGTTGATTTCCTTGATTTTTTTGTGGGCCGGTGGCACTTCCCGGCATTCAACGTGGCCGACAGCGCTATCACACTCGGCGCCATTTGCCTGATCGCAGACGAGCTGCGGCGCTGGCGCCAAAGCCGCCGCTGAGCCGCCGATTTCACTGGCCTGCAGGCCATTTTTGGGCTGTGCCGGTGGCCCCGACCACCTTGGTGCAATGCCCCTGAATTGCGCGCCACGCACCGTTCGGGGGACGGCTACCTGCGGTCCGTCAGCTTGACGTCAGAGCGTCATCAACGCATCACTATCAGTGTTTGCCAAGGGGGCTGGGATGACCGCATGATGGCGGTGCGAACAGCGATTGACCGCACCGTCACTGGCTGTTGCACCCCCTCAAACAAGCGCTCAGCGCACGCCCACACAGGAGTTCACCCCATGCAAAAGACCCTCATAGCCCTGGCCGCATTGGCTGTATCCGGCACCGCCCTGGCCCAGTCCTCGGTCACCATCTACGGTGCCGTCGACAACTCGTTCACCCGCGTGACCAACAAGGGCGGCGCCAGCGCCTCCGGCCTGAGCTCCGGCGGCGGTGGCTCGATTGGCAGCAAGCTCGGCTTCAAGGGCGACGAAGACCTCGGCGGCGGCCTGAAGGCCAGCTTCAAGCTGGAGATGGGCCTGGAGACCAGCTCGGGCGCCAACGGCGTGCCGGGCAGCTCGAACAACTTCACCATCGTGGCGCCAGGCGGCGGCTTGCGGTTTGACCGTGCGGCCTACGTGGCCCTGAGCGGCGGTTTCGGTGAGGTGCGTCTGGGCCGTGACTTGGTGGCCAGCTTCATCAACGACGTGATCTATGACCCCTTCCTCACCTACGGTGTGGGCTCCAGCCTGAACTTCCCGCTGGGGGTGGTGGCCGATGCGAAGAGCGCCTCGTCGCTGTTCCGGGTGTCTAACGCGGTGAGCTATTTCACGCCCAACTTCGGTGGCCTGACGGCACAGATCCAGTTCGCGCCGAGCGAGCAGGCGTCCAACACCGGCATTGCCAAGCGCGATGGCCGTGTGACCACGGGCCGGGTGGCCTACGACAAGGGCCCGCTGAGTGCGTCGGTGTCGGCTGGCAAGGCGGACCAGTCCAGTGGCGTGATTGGCCAGGACATCACAACGGCCAACGCGGGGGCGTCGTTTGACTTTGGTGTGGTGAAGGTGATGGGTGAGTTTGCCCGCTTCAAGGTGGACAACGTCACCGGTGTGTCGGGGGTGGACCTGACGACCAGCATCGTGACTCTGGGTGCGATTGCGCCGGTGGGTCCGGGCAAGATCAAGCTGGGTGTGTCGCGTGCGGAGCGCAAGACCGACGGTGTGACGGCCAAGCCGGAGACGACCAAGGTGGCGGTGGGTTACGACTATTCGCTGTCCAAGCGCACGTCACTGTTCACGACGGTGGCCTATGTGCGCAACAAGGATGGCTCGGCAGTGAGCGCTTCGCAGGGCGGTGTGGCCGGCTTTGGCTCCAACGCAGTGGCCAACCAGCGCTCCATTGGCTATGACATCGGGCTGCTGCACAGCTTCTGAGGCCAC
>CAZANT010000330.1:0-2990 GCA_964486575.1 uncultured Burkholderiaceae bacterium
TTCGCGCTGCCGCAGTCGCCGCAGCTGTTCAAGCAGTTGCTGATGGTGGCCGGCTTCGACCGCTATTACCAGATCACCAAGTGTTTCCGCGACGAAGACCTGCGCGCCGACCGCCAGCCCGAATTCACTCAGATCGATATCGAAACCTCCTTCCTGGGCGAAGAAGAAATCCGCGACATGTTCCAAGGCATGATCACCAGCGTGTTCAAGAACACGCTGGGTGTCGACCTTGGCGAGTTCCCGGTGATGACCTACGCCGACGCGATGCACCAGTACGGCTCAGACAAACCCGACCTGCGGGTGAAGATGCAGTTCACCGAGCTGACCGATGTCATGGCCACGGTGGACTTCAAGGTGTTCTCTGGTCCCGCCACCACCCCTGGTGGCCGCGTGGTCGCCCTGCGCGTGCCTGGTGCAGCCGAAATGACCCGCAGCGAGATTGACGCCTACACCGAGTTCGTGAAGATCTACGGCGCCAAGGGCCTTGCCTACATCAAGGTCAACGAGTTGGCCAAGGGCCGCGATGGTCTGCAAAGCCCGATCGTGAAGAACATCCATGACGAAGCCCTGAACGCCATCCTCGCCCGCACCGGCGCCCAGGATGGTGACTTGTTGTTCTTCGGTGCCGACAAGGCCAAGATCGTCAACGACGCCATCGGCGCCCTTCGGGTCAAGATCGGCCACAGCGAATTCGGCAAAAGGACCGGCCTGTTTGAGAAGGGCTGGCGCCCGATGTGGGTGGTCGACTTTCCGATGTTCGAGTACGACGACGAAGCCCAACGCTACACCGCCACCCACCACCCGTTCACCGCCCCCAAAGACGGCCACGAAGACTGGATGGTCACCGCGCCGGAGAAGTGCATCTCCAAGGGTTACGACATGGTGTTGAACGGCTGGGAAATGGGCGGCGGCTCTGTGCGTATCCACCGCGCCGACGTTCAGCAAAAGGTGTTTGATGCGCTGAAGATCACGCCCGAAGAAGCCCAGCTGAAGTTCGGCTTCCTGTTGGACGCGCTGCAGTACGGTGCCCCGCCGCACGGTGGCCTGGCCTTTGGTCTGGACCGCATCGTGACCTTGATGACCGGCGCCGAGTCCATCCGCGACGTGATTGCCTTTCCCAAGACTCAGCGTGCCCAGTGTTTGCTCACCCAGGCACCCAGCCCTGTGGACGAAAAACAGCTGCGCGAACTGCACATCCGTTTGCGCACGCCGGCGCCGGCCGCCTGAGGTCGCTGTTTGGCCCAGTGCAATGGGCCGGCGTCACACGGCAGTGCGGTGTTTGCAGTAGCATGGCTGCCGTAGTGGTGCGGTCTGTCGGTTGTCCCCCGGCGGCGCGCCAGTGCAGGTGATGCCTCATGCCGCTGTCAGCACCCCAGATCTCTCCCCGTATCACTCCTCTCGGCTTTTGGCGCGCCATTGCCTTGGCTGCCACCTTGGCGATGGTGGGATGCGGCGGTGGCGGAGGCAGTGATTCTGTGCAGCCCCCATCGGCCATCGGCATCACCGAGCAACCGGCGGCGCAAACCGTGGTGGAAGGGCAGTCGGCCCGCTTCAGCGTGGCCACCAATGCGGGCGCCAGCGCCACTTTCCAATGGCGTCGCAACGGTGTGGACATTGCGGGTGCCACCTTGGCCAGTTACACCTCGCCGCCCTTGCAAACCACCGACAGCGCCGCCCAGTACAGCGTTCGCGTGGACCATGGCGGTAGCAGCGTTACTTCGGCCGCTGCGGCGGTTCTGGGGCTGGCAGACACGGTCATCGTTCCCACCCGGACCGCAAGCGTGGTGCCTTCGGTGACTGGCAGCGGCATCAGCGATGCATTTGGCAACCACTACGTGGCCATCCACACCGGGGTGTCGCCACGCGGGTTGTTCGTGTTTTTCCCGGGCACCGGTGCGGTGCCGGACAACTACCAGCTCATCGTTCGGGCGGCAGCCAACAACGGCTACGCCGCCATCGGCCTGGCCTATCCGAACGACAGCACCGTGGCGGGTGCCTGCCTCGGCAGTGGCAATGCCGACTGCACCCGCCTGATCCGCGACGAGACGCTGACCGGCAACAATGTGTCGACCCTGGTCACTGTCTCGCCGGCCAACGCCATTCGCAACCGGTTGACTGCCGTGCTGAATTTTCTGGCCCGACAGCAGCCCCAAGAGGGCTGGGGACGGTTCGTGGATGGCGCTGGTGACCTGCAGTGGCCGTTGATCCGCGTCGGCGGGCATTCCCAAGGGGGAGGCAGCGCGGTGCACTTGAGCAAGCAGGCGGCGGTGGACCGGGCCTGTTTCTTTGCCGCCCCCGGGGACACCACCGATGGGCAGACCGCGGTCGCGCCGTGGGTGTCGGTCACCGGTGCCACCCCAGCCGCGCGGCTTTACGGTTTCGCGCACGAGCAAGACGGCATCATTTCCAACGCGCTGGTGCTGCAGTCCTGGAACGCCCTGCAGCTCAATGCCTTTGGCGCTGCGATCAGGGTGGATGGTGTGTCTGCGCCTTACAGTGGCCGGCACATGTTGCTCACCAACGCGCCGCGCGGCAACCCGCTCACCGCCGCGGGCCTGGCTTTCCACAACCTGCCCGTTGTGGACTTCTTCACCCCGATGGAGGGCAACTTGCCGGCCTTCCGCCGCGTGTGGCAAACCCTCTGCTTCACCCCTTGAGTTTCAAGATTCCACAGTCGGTGCTGGTGGTGATCCACACCCCCGCGCTGGAGGTGTTGCTGATCCAGCGTGCCGATGCGCCCGACTTCTGGCAGTCGGTGACTGGCAGCAAGGACCACGAGGACGAAGCCTTTGCCACCACTGCCGCGCGCGAGGTGTGGGAGGAGACCGGCATCGACAGCCGGCCCGGCACCCCGCTGGCGCCCCTCCTGCGCGACTGGCAGCTTGAGAACGTGTACGACATTTACCCGCGATGGCAGCACCGCTACCCATCCGATGTGACCCGCAACACCGAGCACCTGTTCGGCCTGCAGGTGCCGGCGGGCACGCCGG
>CAZANT010000331.1:0-2989 GCA_964486575.1 uncultured Burkholderiaceae bacterium
TGGCGGAAGTTTTCATGCCGATCTTCAGGTCGTCGTCGCGGTCGACCATCGCGTATTCGGTGTCGTAGGCCAGCACCCAGAACAGGTTGCCCAGCAGCAGCCACCAGGCCAGCGCCGGCGCCTGGCCGGTCACCGCCGCGAAGGCCATCGGGATGCCGAAGCTGAAGGCCACGCCCAGCACCGCCTGCGGCATCGAGAAGAAGCGCTTGGTGTAGGGATAGACCAGCGTGACGGCCAGCGCCGCGACGCTCCACACCACCGCCGCGAGGTTGGTGGTCAACACCAGGGCGAAGGCCAGCAGCGTGAGCAGTGCACCGAAGCCCAGCGCCTCACTCACACTGAGCTGGCCGCTGGTGACCGGGCGCTGCGCGGTGCGCTTGACGTGGCGGTCGAACTCGCGGTCGGCCACGTCGTTGACGCAGCAGCCGGCGCTGCGCATCAGGATGGTGCCGAGCGTGAAAACGGCCAGCAGGTGCCAGCCGGGAAACCCGCCCGAGACGACCCACAGCGCGCTGAGGGTGGGCCACAGCAGCAGCAGCCAACCGGCAGGTCGGTCCCAGCGGATCAGCTGCAGCCAAAGCGAAAGGCGGGAGCCGCCTCGGGGGGGGATCATTCCTCCAGCAGGGAGCGCAGCATCCAGGCGGTTTGTTCGTGCACGGTCAGGCGTTGCGTCAGCAGGTCGGCGGTGGGCTCGTCGCCAGCCTTGTCGGCCAACGGGAACAAGGCGCGCGCGGTGCGGGCGACGGCCTCATGGCCTTGCACCAGGATGCGTACCATTTCCAGCGCCTTGGGCGGCTCTGTGGGCGCATCGGGCACCGACGCGAGCTTGGCAAACTGGGCGTAGGAGCCGGGCGCCGGGTGGCCCAGCGAGCGAATGCGCTCGGCCACCGGGTCCACCGCGTTCCAGAGTTCGGTGTACTGCGCCATGAACATGGTGTGCAGGGTGTTGAACATCGGCCCGGTGACGTTCCAGTGGAAGTTGTGGGTGGTGAGGTACAGCGTGTAGGTGTCGGCCAGCAGGTGGCTCAGGCCTTTGGCGATGCCGGCGCGGTCTTTCTCATTGATGCCAATGTTGATGGGCGGGGCGCTGACGTTGGCGGGGCTTTTCGGGGCGGCTTTGGCCATGTTTTTTTCCTTCGTTCAGGGGATCGTTGTGAATTTGACTGTAGCGCAAGCGGGCGTCGGCCGACGACGGCCGGTGGCTGACAACCGCGTCGGCCTGCGCCTACGACAACCGGGTCACCCCTGGCAATTCGCAGGCGTAAATGGCGTTGCGCAGCGCGGCGATGGCCTCGTACCGGGTGAAGCTGCGGCGCCACACCAGCACCACACGGCGGGTGGGCGGTGGGCCGCCGTCTTTGTCGCGAATGGGCAGGTACTTGATGTAGCCGCCGTCGCTGGGCTGCTTGCGTTTGGGCTTCGCTGCCAGCGCCTCGGCCGGCACGCCCAAACGGGGCACCAGCGTCACGCCCATGCCAGCCGCCACCATGTGTTTGATGGTCTCCAGCGACGAGCCTTCAAAGGTCTTTCGGATGCCTTCGGCGTCACTCGAAAACCGAGCGAACTCGGGACACACCTCCAGCACGTGGTCGCGAAAGCAGTGGCCACTGCCCAGCAGCAGCATGGTCTCGCTTTTGAGTTCAGCCGAGGTGATGCTGTCCAGCGCGGCCAAGGGGTGACTGGTGGGTACAGCCGCCATGAAAGGCTCGTCGAACAGTGGCGCGGTGGCCAGGCCAGTGTCAGGAAACGGCTCGGCCATGATGGCAGCGTCGATTTCACCGGTGCGCAGCATTTCCAGCAGCTTGACGGTGAAGTTCTCCTGCAGCATCAGCGGCATTTGCGGCGTGCGTTGGATCACCTGCCCCACCAGCGCGGGCAGAAGGTAGGGGGCGATGGTGTAGATCACCCCGAGCCGCAGTGAACCGGCCAATGGGTCTTTGCCCCGTTTGGCAATCTCTCGAATGTGGGCAGCCTGCTCAAGCACGCTTTGCGCCTGACGCACGATTTCCTCGCCCAGCGGCGTGACCGTGACCTCGCTGGCACTGCGTTCGAACAGCTTGACCTCTAGCTCGTCTTCCAGCTTCTTGATGGCCACCGACAGCGTGGGTTGGGACACAAAGCAGGCGTCGGCGGCCTTGCCAAAGTGTTTCTCGCGGGCGAGGGCCACGATGTATTTGAGTTCAGTGAGCGTCATGGACCGTCAGGCTTTCAGGTACTCGGATTTTCCCCCCAACCAGCGCTCGATGTGTTTCTGGGCCAATTCCGGGCAGCGGTCCAGCATTCGCGGCGCCAGTTCGCGCGCCCAGGCGAGCAACTCGGTGTCGGTGGCGAGGTCGGCGAACCGCAACAGTGGCGCGCCCGACTGTCGGGCGCCCAGGAACTCGCCGGGCCCCCGGATTTCCAGGTCGCGCCGGGCGATCTCGAAACCATCGTTGGTCTCCACCATGGCCTTGAGGCGCGCTCGCGCCGTCTCGCCCAGGCGCGGGGCGTCGCCGGTGGCGTACAGCAGCACGCAGGCCGAGGCCGCCGACCCACGCCCGACCCGACCGCGCAGCTGGTGCAACTGGCTCAGCCCGAACCGCTCGGCGTGCTCCACCACCATGAGCGACGCGTTGGGCACGTCCACCCCGACCTCGATCACCGTGGTGCTGACCAGCACGCCCATGTGGCCCTGGGTGAACAAGTCCATCACCGCCTTTTTCTCGGCCACCGGCATGCGCGAGTGCAACAGGCCGATCAACACGCCCGGCAGCGCGGCGCTCAGTTCGGCGTGGGTCTCGGTGGCGTTGGTCAGGTCCAGCGCCTCGCTCTCCTCGATCAAGGGACAGACCCAGTACACCTGCCGCCCTTCGGCCACCTGCGCGCGGATACGGGCCACCACCTCGTCGCGCCGGGACCCGTTGACCACCTTGGTGACGATGGGCGTGCGTCCAGGCGGCAGCTCGTCGATGGTGGACACGTCCAGGTCGGCGTAGTAGCTCATGGCCAG
>CAZANT010000332.1:0-2989 GCA_964486575.1 uncultured Burkholderiaceae bacterium
CGCAGGTGGCGTTTGTTCTTGGTGGTCTTCTTGGTCAAAATGTGACGCTTGAAGGCTTGACCGCGCTTGACGGTGCCACCGGGACGAACACGGAAGCGCTTTTTAGCGCTGCTCTTGGTCTTCATTTTGGGCATGTGAATGCTCCTTTTCATTGTGCTCGTGAGGCGTCTGCAAACTGCTTGCAGCCTTGTTGGCCCCGAGCCACTTGTGTGGCGCTTTTCAGTACGCCACTTGTGCGGCGAGTTCTACCTCGCCACAACTGGGATGCCTTTCGGCCCCCCTTTTGTGCAACACAGGCCAACGGCCTGTGCCACTCACCTTGTCAAGACTGCTCTGTGGTCGGCGCTGCGACAGAGGCCGCTGCCGCCTTGGGCGCCGGCTTTCGCTTACCGGGTGCAATCATCATGATCATCTGACGGCCTTCCAATTTGGGAAACTGCTCCACCACAATCAAATCTTGCAGGTCGTCCCGGATGCGCTGCAACAACGCCATGCCAATCTCTTGGTGCGTGATCTCCCTGCCCCGAAAGCGCAGCGTGATCTTGCATTTGTCCCCATCTTCAAGAAAGCGCTTGATATTGCGCATCTTGATGTTGTAGTCGCCATCGTCCGTACCAGGCCGGAACTTGATTTCCTTGATCTCGATGACGGTTTGCTTGGCTTTCGCCTCGGCCGCCTTCTTCTGCTCCTGGTACTTGAATTTTCCGTAGTCCATCAAACGACAGACTGGCGGATTCGCCGTCGCCACAGTCTCGACCAGATCAACATCAAGTTCGCCCGCCATGCGCAGGGCTTCCATGATGCTGACAACGCCAAGCGGCTCATTTTCCGGTCCGGCGAGGCGTACCTCCGGGGCCATGATTTCACGGTTCAGGCGGTGTTTACGCTCTTCGCGGTGACGGCGATCACGAAATTCAGTAGCGATGGCTCAAATCCTTTAACAATGTGTTGCGCAACACGCAACGATTACCGCCGAGTCCACGCGGACAAAAAGCCTATTGGTCGAATTAGCTTTTGTGAGCAATGTCGTGCAAGACCGTTTGTAAAAACGCCTCAACAGACATTGCACCGAGGTCTTTGTTTCCCCGGGCGCGCACTGCAACAGCACCTGCTGCTTTCTCTTTGTCACCTACGACAAGGATGTAAGGCAGCTTTTGCATCGAATGCTCCCGTATTTTATACGTGATTTTCTCGTTGCGCAGGTCCAATGCGACCCTAAGCCCTTGATTTTTCAGCGTTTTAACAACTTCCTGAGCGTATTCCGCCTGCGCATCGGTGATGTTGAGCACCGACACCTGCACTGGCGCCAACCAAGTGGGCAGGGCCCCAGCGTGCTCTTCCAGCAGGATGCCGATGAAACGCTCCAGGCTGCCCAGGATCGCGCGGTGCAGCATGACGGGTCGGTGCCGAGCACCGTCTTCGGCCACAAACTCGGCGTCCAACCGCTCCGGCAGCGAGAAATCGACCTGGATGGTGCCGCACTGCCACTGGCGGCCAATCGCGTCTTTCAGCGTGTACTCGAGCTTGGGGCCATAGAAGGCGCCATCCCCAGGGGCAATCACGAACTCGCACCCAGAACGGCGCAGGCTTTCCATCAAGGCAGCCTCGGCACGGTCCCAACTTTCGTCGCTGCCAATGCGCGCCTCGGGCCGGGTCGCCACCTTGTAGATGATGTTGTGGAAGCCGAAATCGGCGTACACCTTTTGCAGCAACGTTGTGAAGTTGGTGCACTCTTCGAGAATCTGGCCTTCGGTGCAAAAGATGTGACCATCGTCCTGCGTAAAGCCGCGCACCCGCATGATGCCGTGTAGCCCGCCGGTGGGCTCATTCCGGTGGCACTGGCCGAACTCACCGTAGCGCAGCGGCAAATCGCGGTAGCTCTTGATGCCCTGCTTAAAAATCAGGATGTGCCCAGGGCAGTTCATCGGCTTCAAGGCGTAGTCGCGCTTCTCGCTCTCGGTCGTGAACATGTTGTCGCGGTACTTGTCCCAGTGGCCGGTTTTCTCCCACAGCCCTTTGTCCAGGATCTGTGGGCCCTTGACCTCCTGGTAGCCGTTGTCCTGGTACACCTTGCGCATGTACTGCTCGACGCCCTGCCACACAGTCCAACCTTTGGGATGCCAGAACACGGTCCCGGGGGAGTGCTCGTCGATGTGGAAAAGGTCCAACTCGCGACCCAGCTTGCGGTGGTCGCGCTTCTCAGCCTCTTCCAGCATGGTCAGATGCTGCTGTAGTTCGTCTTTGGTCGCCCAAGCGGTGCCATAAATGCGTTGCAGCATCTCGTTGCGGTGGTCGCCGCGCCAGTAGGCCCCGGCCACCTTCATGAGTTTGAAATGCTTCAACTTGCCAGTACTTGGCACATGGGGCCCGCGGCACAGGTCTTCGAATGTCCCTTCACGGTACAGCGACACATCTTCACTGGCTGGGATGCTGGCGATGATTTCCGCCTTGTACAACTCGCCCATGCCCTTGAAGTGGGCCACCGCATCGTCGCGCGGCAGAACGCGACGGGTGACGACCTCGTCTTTGGCCGCCAGTTCAACCATGCGTTTTTCAATGGCCACCAGGTCTTCCGGCGTGAACGGACGCTTGTACGAAAAATCGTAGAAGAAGCCATGCTCGATCACCGGGCCGATGGTCACCTGTGCATCCGGGAACAGCTCCTTAACCGCATACGCCAACAGGTGGGCTGTTGAGTGGCGGATGATGTCCAGCCCTTCGGCATCTCTGGCAGTGACGATGGCCAAAGCGCTGTCCGCCGCGATGGTGTAGCTGGTGTCCACCAGCTGTCCGCCCACCTTGCCTGCCAATGCCGCCTTGGCGAGGCCACTGCCGATGGATGCGGCCACTTCGGCCACCGTCACCGGGCCGGGGTAGTCTCGCTTGGAGCCGTCAGGAAGGGTAATTTGGATCATGGCAAAGAAAAAGGGCCCACATTTTCATGCGGGCCCTCAAATTGGTGGGCGGTGCAGGGTTCGAACCTGCGACC
>CAZANT010000333.1:0-2988 GCA_964486575.1 uncultured Burkholderiaceae bacterium
AGGCGGCCATGCTGCCGTGGTAGTCGAGGTGGTCCTGGGTGAAGTTGGTGAACACAGCCACCGCCAACGCGCAGCCCTCGAGCCGGTGTTCGGCCAGGCCGATGGACGAGGCCTCGATGGCGCAGGCGGTGAAGCCCCCGTCCACAAAGCGGCGCAGCCATTGCTGCAGCAGCACCGGGTCGGGCGTGGTGAGGCCGTTGTAGGCCAGTTCGGGGGGTTGGCCGATGCCCAGCGTGCCGACCACACCACAGCGGCCGTGCTGGCTCAGCGCCTGGGCCAGCCACCAGGCGGTGGAGGTTTTGCCGTTGGTTCCAGTGATCGCGACCAGCGGCAAATGCTGGCTGGGTTGGCCGTAGTAGTGCGCGGCAATCGGGCCACTGGCGGCTTTGAGACCACGGTAGGCACGAACGCGCGCGTCGTCAAAGTGGAAGGTGTCCACGCCTTCGTCTTCAACCAGGCAGGCGCTGGCGCCCGCGGCCAACGCAGCGGGCACATGACGGCGCGCGTCGGTAGCGGCACCAGGCCAGGCAATCAGGCCATCCCCTGGGCCGACCTGGCGGCTGTCGGTACGCAGTTGGCCGCGCACCTGGCCGCGCAGCCAGTGCGCGGCCTGTTCCGGGCTGTGCAGACGCTCGACAGTGGCCATCAAAACGACTCCTCCACTGCGCCGGCCAGAATTTGCGGCTTGACCGCCATGTCGGGCTGGATGCCCAGCATCCGAAGCGTCTGTGCCACGGTTTCGCTGAATACCGGGGCGGCCACGTCGCCGCCAAAGTACTTGCCGTTGCTTGGCTCGTCGATCATCACCGCGACCACGATACGGGGCTGGTCAATCGGCGCGATGCCCACGAAAAAGCCGCGGTATTTTTTGGCGGCGTACCCTTTGCCTTCCTGCTTGTGCGCTGTGCCGGTCTTACCGCCCACCGAGTACCCCATGGTCTGGGCCTTGGGAGCGGTACCGCCGGGACCGGCCGCCATGTGCAGCATGTGGCGCATCGCCGCCGCGTTTTTGCTGCTCATGATCTGCAGGCTGGCCGCCGGTTCGGGTGATTTCAGCATCGACACCGGTATCAACTGGCCGTCCAAAGCGAACACGCTGTAGGCCCGCGCCAGCTGGAACAGGCTGCTGGAGAGTCCATAGCCGTAACTCATGGTCGCCTGCTCGATCGGCTTCCAGGTCTTGTAGGCGCGCAGCTTGCCGCTGACCGCACCGGGAAACGCCACCTGTGGCTTCTGCCCGAAACCAACCTGGGTGTACAGCTCCCACATGTCCTGCGGCTGCATCTGCATTGCCATCTTGACGGTGCCAACGTTGCTCGACTTCTGGATCACCTCATTCACACTCAGCACGCCATGCGGGTGCGCGTCGGTGATGGTGGCGCGGCCAATGGTCATGCGGCCAGGGGCGGTTTGAATGGGCGTCTCGGGTCGGACCAGGCCTTTTTCCAGCGCCAACGCCACCACAAAGGGCTTCATCGTCGAGCCCGGCTCAAATGTGTCGGTCAAGGCACGGTTGCGCAGCTGCTCGCCGGTCAGGTTTTGCCGCTTGCCAGGCTCGTAGCTGGGGTAATTGGCCAGCGCAAGAATCTCGCCGCTGGCCACGTCCAGAACCACCACGCTGCCGGCCTTGGCCTTGTTCTCGATCACTGTGTCGCGCAGCTTCTGGTAGGCGAAGAACTGCACCTTGCTGTCAATGCTGAGCTGCAGGTCGCGGCCGTCCACCGGCGGCACCTGCTCTCCCACGTCTTCCACGACCCGGCCAAACCGGTCCTTGATGACGCGGCGCGAGCCGGCACGGCCGGCCAGTTCTTTGTTGAAGGTCAGCTCCACACCCTCCTGGCCTGCATCCTCCACATTGGTGAAGCCCACCACATGGGCCGCTGCCTCGCCCTCGGGGTACTGACGCTTGTATTCCTTGCGGCTGTGGATGCCGTTGATTTTCAGTGCGGCGATTTGCTGGCCAATCGGGTCGTCCAGCTGGCGTTTGAGCCAGACAAAGGTTTTGTCCTCGTCTTTCAGCTTGCGGTTCAGCTCGGCCATTGGCATGTCGAGCAATTGCGCCAGCTTCTTCAGTTTGACCGGGTCACGGTCCACGTCTTCTGGAATAGCCCAGATGCTGGTGGCGGGAACGCTGGACGCGAGGATCAGGCCATTGCGGTCCAGGATGCGTCCCCGGTTGGCCGGTAGCTCAAGCGTGCGCGCGAACCGCACTTCGCCCTGGCGCTGGAAGAAAGCGTTGCCGATCACCTGCACATAGGCCGCGCGTGCAGCCAGCACCGAGAATGCAATGGCAATCCCTGCGACGATGAACTTGCTGCGCCAGACCGGCGTTTTGCTCGCCAGTAAGGGGCTGGAGGTGTAACGGATGCTGCGACTGCTCATCGCGCCACCTCACTGGCTGGCGTGTTGCTGGATTTGGCTTCGGGGTCGCTCACGTACTGGGTGATTCCCGGCGTGGCCGATTGCATCTGCAACTGCTGGCGCGCCATTTTTTCCACCCGCAACGGCGTGGCCTGGGCGCGCTTTTCTACCTGAAGGCGCTCAAACTCCACCTCCAGCCGTCGCGCCTCGTTGTTGGCTTTCTCCAGCTCGACAAACAGCTGGCGCGACTCGTACTGGGTGCGCACCAGGTACAGCGCACTTGCCATCACGGCCAGCAACAAAACCACATTGATCCTGCTCATGCGGCCGTCCTCTGCGCCACGCGCATGATGGCGCTGCGCGAGCGGGGGTTTCGGGCCACCTCTTCGGCGCTGGGTTTGACGCGACCGTGGGCCACCAGCTTCATCACCTTGGGCGGCGCAAACGGGTTGCGGCGGTCGTATTCCTCGCGGCTGTGCTGCGCGATGAACTGCTTAACGATGCGGTCTTCCAGCGAATGGAAACTGATGACCACCAAACGACCTCCAGGTTGCAATACGTC
This sequence comes from uncultured Burkholderiaceae bacterium, assembly GCA_964486575.1. Taxonomy (GTDB): domain Bacteria; phylum Pseudomonadota; class Gammaproteobacteria; order Burkholderiales; family Burkholderiaceae_C; genus PCRC01. The sequence continues at coordinate 2,924 of CAZANT010000333.1, forward strand.
CAGCGACGCTTCTAGCGCCTGGCGGAGCTCTTCAAGCTCGGCGTTGATGAAAATCCGAAAAGCCT
>CAZANT010000334.1:0-2986 GCA_964486575.1 uncultured Burkholderiaceae bacterium
AAACTGTGTGCACTGCAAGACCTGCGACATCAAGGACCCGACACAAAACATCGTCTGGGTCACGCCGGAAGGCGGCGGCGGTCCCAACTACGCCGGCATGTAAATCCAGAATGGTCTGAGGGCGCGCGGGCCAACCCATGAAAATCAACCCCGACGCCCTGGCCAAATTGGCGGCCCTGCAGGCTGCCCATGGGGTGGACCGGCTGTTGGGTGGCTTGGGCAAGGACGGTGCCTCGCCGCTCACAGGCAAGGTCAACACCCCGGTCCCGGTGGGCAAGACCGGGGCCCCCGGGCCGAGCGCACCGCGGGTGCCACCGGGTACCACCACCGCCCTCACCCTGTCGGCGACAGCACGGCAACTCAACAGCACACCGCCACGCGCCACACTGCAGTGGGCCCACGACGTGGTAGAGGCACTGACCGGCCTCAAACTGCCGCCCCCCACAGTCAGGCTGCACACACCCGTACCCAGCGCATTCGCCCCCGGTGCGGCCCAACGCAGCGACGCCGCGAACAACACATCGCCGGCTTCGCCAACCGCTGCGGCCGCATCGGAACCGAACCGCCCTAGCGGCGGATCGGTCACCATGCCACTGCCCGTCCAAAACCCAGGCACCGCTGCAACGCCTTCCCAATCGCCGCCGGTCGACGCCGCGTTGTTCACCGCCCAAGGCACGGTCTACGCCGAAGACGGCCAGAGTTTCGAGTTCAGCCTGCAGCTGTTTGCCGACCGGGGCGCCAACGGCTTGGACGCCACGCCGGTGGTGCCACCGGTGCTGGCACGAATGCTGGCCAGCCACCCACCCATGCCGCCACTGGCATTGCGTTTCACCGGCCCAGCCGGCGAGCTGCAATCGGCGGTGTTCGAGTTTCAGGTCGAGCCATCGCAAGGCAACAGCGTGGGCGCTCAGCCCGTCCCAACGGCGGGTGTGCGCCTGCTCGGTCTGCTCGTGCTCGACCCCCAGATGGAAGCGGTCTACACCATGCATGTGGGCATGGCCGCCCCGCCCGACCCGGCCACCGTACTCGCCGCAATGGGTTTCTTGCCCGGCAAGCCTGCGGTAGGCAAAGGGGTTTGGGACAGCGCCGCTGCCGGCCTGCTGTGCGACAACAGCCGTTGCCCGCACTTTGGTGAGGCCACCTGCCCGCAACTGCACTGCCTGCGCGACAAGCCATCGTCGTCGGGCCAAGGTACCGCTCCCTAAGCACCGGCGAAAGGTTTCATGCGGTTGTCATCGGGAGGTGGCAGCATGAAACCTTCATGTTGCTCCAGAAAACCGACAAAGCCCGCGCCGAACTGCAACCCGGCGCCCGCACGCTCAGCCTGCGCGAACGCAGCCTGCTGCTGATGGCCGACGGCCGCAAGTCGGTGCAGGACATGCGGGCGGTGCTGGGTGACACGGTCGAACCCATGTTGCGGCAACTGGTGGACAGCGGCTACCTGGTCGCTGTGCAGCCAGCCCCCCCCACCAGCCCCTGCGCGGCTGGCGGCGTCCGGCGCCGGTCAGGCCGCAGACGCCTTCGAGGGCAAACGCTCGTTGGCCACCACCCGGATGTTTTTGTTTGACATCTGTGAACGCATGTTTGCCCGACGCGACCCGGCACTGGCCGAGCGCCTGCGGGAAGCCCTGCGCAACGCCAAGGACCGGGATGCCATGCTGGCCGAATCGCGCCTCATGCTCGAAGAAATCGAAAAGGTTGCGGGTTTCGAGCGCGCCGACTCGGTTGCCGAGCGGATCGCGATGCTTCTTCCCCCGGAAACATCTGCTGTTTCCGAGTAAACTGGCTGCGTCAGGAGAGAACGTGGCAAGCACGTCGCCGACGGCGCACGGCCCCCATCGCGGGGCCTGAACGCTCAGGCAAAAGGACTGGCAAACGCTGCATCCCCTTGCGGCAAACCCCACTGGAGAGAGGCGGACTTTCCTGGCGAAAGCGACCGTCCACCGAAGGAGCAAGCCCCAAGCTGCGCAGCAGCCGGGTGAATCTCTCAGGTAAAGCGGACAGCGGCGGCAAGTGCATGGCCATGCGAGTGGCTGTGATGCGTCTGTGCCCCCGGAGAACCCTGTGTCCACCACCGCGCCCCTGCTGAAAACACCGCTGCACGCCCTGCACACCGAACTCGGCGCCCGCATGGTGCCGTTTGCCGGCTACAGCATGCCAGTCCAGTACCCAGCGGGTCTGATGGCCGAACACCTGCACACCCGCAGCGCAGCCGGACTGTTTGACGTGTCTCACATGGGCCAACTCACGGTGCATGGCTCCGAGGCGGCCAAAGCGCTCGAGTCGCTGATGCCGGTGGACGTGATCGACCTGCCCGCCGGCAAACAGCGCTACGGGCTCCTGACCAACGGCGATGGCGGCATCATCGACGACCTGATGTTCCTGAACCGGGGCCTAGACCTGCATCTGGTGGTCAACGGAGCCTGCAAGGTGGGGGACATTGCCCACATTCAACAGCATATCGGCCAGCGCTGCACCGTCACCCCTCGGCCCGACCTGGCGTTGCTGGCCTTACAGGGACCGCTGGCGGTGGATGCGCTTCACCGGCTCGTGCCAGGCGCAGAGCGGCTGGTGTTCATGACTGGCGGCGTTTTTGCGTGGGAAGGGGCCGCGCTCACCGTGACTCGCAGCGGCTACACCGGCGAAGACGGCTTTGAGATCTCGGTGCCGGCCGATGGCGCCCTCGCCCTGATGGACGCCCTGCTCGCCCAGCCCGAGGTGCGCCCCGCCGGCCTGGGCGCGCGCGACACGCTGCGCCTGGAAGCCGGCCTGTGCCTCTACGGCCACGACATCGACACCACCACCACGCCGGTGGAAGCCGGCCTGGCCTGGGCGATCCAGAAGCTGCGCCGCGCGGGCGGCGCCCGTGCCGGCGGCTATCCCGGCGCGGCCGTGATCGACGATCAACTCGCCCAGGGCCCGGCACGCCGACGCGTCGGCCTGGTCGGGCAGGAACGCGCCCCGGTGCGCGAAGGCAGCCCGCTGG
>CAZANT010000335.1:0-2944 GCA_964486575.1 uncultured Burkholderiaceae bacterium
TAAAAGATGCCAATGGGCGAGCCTACAACCGAACGGCGCACCTGCCCGCAAGGCGAGAGATGATGCAACGCTGGGCAGACTACCTAGACAAACTACGCGTGGGTCGGATGTGATCCAGCTACGCGCAGGCTAGAAAGTTGATTTGGAGTGCATCGTAGTTCTACGACATGCAGGTGCCCGAACACCACATGCTCTCCAACCAGACAAATCAACGTAAGTTGTTGATCCACGTAAGATTTCGGAGCGCAGTGACGGAAAAATCAGTCCAGGGCTTCGTTTACCGGGTGTGGATAACTTTTTCGCTCGCATAATTGATCAACTCACAAAGACCAACATCATCTAGTGAGCAAGCGGTTCATAGCAAAAGACCTCAAAGCCCGGCAAGGCGATGAGGTCTTAGGGGCATAGAGCCGGTGAAGAGTTTTGCGACAGCTTCGCCTGCATTATTGTCCAGATAGTTTAGCTAGGTTAACTAGACTTGACTATCGAGCGAAGCCTTGTCATAGGTTTCGGCTATGCACCATCCATTTCAATGATGCATAGGAAATAGCAATGTTGACAGGTAAAAACGGGCAGATTCCATCTTTCGATGAACTGCCATACAGCGCCTTCATTCGTGAGGCGCAACTGGTGCAAAGCCCCAAGCGGCCAGACCGGCCAGCCCCACTGCCATTCAGCGGCGCGACGCTGTGGAGGATGGTGAAGGCGGGCACATTCCCGAAACCGCACAAGCTGAGTGAGCGCGTAACCGCCTGGAAAGTCGGAGAAGTACGCGAGTGGTTGACCAAGCAATCCACCCTGTGAGGCGTCACTATGAAGAACGAGACGACACCAGACGAGGCGCTCTTGTCGCTGAATACGGCTACAACCCCACCCACGATTAACACACGTTTGCTGGCAAAACACTTGGGGCGTCAACACGAGAGCATTTTTCGGCTCTTGACGAATTATTACCTCGACTTCGAGCAATTCGGAAAGGTCCGATTTCAAATCGGACCTTCGGTTGATAGCCGTAGCGGCCAATCCGCCAAATTCGCCTGGCTCAACGAGGACCAGACATACCTCTTGCTGACCTTCAGTCGAAACAGCGCCAAAGTTCGCCAGCTCAAGGTCCGGCTTGTGAAGGCTTTTCAGGAAGCCCGCCTTGCCGCAGAAACCCATAAAACGGAGTACCTGCCAACCTACCACCTTCTTCACGACGGCATCCACCGGCTGGCCAGCGGGTCATCAAACGAGCGTTTTGTCCACGCCAATATCAACAAGTTGGTGAACAAAGCGGCGGGGATTGAAGCTGGTCAGCGTGAAGCGGCACCGCTAGCGCAAAAGGCAATCGTGATCGTGGCGCAGGCAGTGGCGGTCCAGGCCATCAGTGACGCTTGCGACCACCACGACGGCTACCAGCGCGTCAAGGCTGCGCTTCAAAAGTTTGCGCCGATCACACTTGCCCTCCCCCAACTCGGCGCGCGCCATGGCCAATAAACGAGAAGGAAAAAACAAGGCAGCTTCAGGGCGGGCAGCAGGCGGCTTCATTGCCCTGCCGTGGGTGGTGGTAGACAGCCCAGCCTACCTAGGGCTGTCCATGCACGCGCGGGCATTGCTGCTAGAGGTGGCGCGGCAGTACGTGCGGGACAACAACGGCCGCCTGCTGATGTCGCGTGCTTACCTGCTGAAGCGTGGTTGGAAGTCGGTCGACATGATTCAAAAGGCCAAAACCGAGCTCCAGACCGCCGGGTTCGTTCACCAGACCGTTCAAGGGCATCGCCCCAACAAGGCCAGTTGGTACGCCGTCACTTGGCAGCGGTTGGACCGCCACCCAGACTTTGACTTTGGCGCCGAGCGCAGTTTTGTGCACTGCGCCTTTATGCACTGCGCCTTTATGAATAACACCCCGCTGAAATACGATGTGCTTAGACCGTCAGGCGGAACAGGAAAGGCCAGAATAGCACCGCCTCACGGAACAGCAGACCAAAGCGCTGGGCCGCCCCACGGACCTATAACCGCCAGATTTATGACCCGTGCTGTACCGCCCCACGGACACCATCTAGATAAGCCATCTGTTGCAGCAGGGTTCGGGGCTGTTTGCTGACCGGCAAACCTGACGGCATCGGCGCGGCAAGCTGGCTGCGGGTTCGGTGCCTTATTCAGTCGACACAAGGAGCATGAGCATGGCGGCGAAAAAATCGGTCAAAACTGGCGCACCACCAGCTGCAAAACGGGCCAACCCCGACGCCTTCGAGATCGAGGCGGGCAAGGAAACCCGGTCGCAGTCGATGGCGCGAGTGGTGGCCAGCGGGGTGCTATCTGCGGCAACGCTGAAGCAGTTTTCAGGCGCGGGCGAAACCCTGGAGATTCCCGACCTGGTGGCCGAGATGAAAAGGGCCGGGGATGAAGCGGTCGCTGGCGACATGGGCCGGGTCGAGCGCATGCTGGCCAACCAGGTGCTGACGCTGGATATGTTGTTCAACAACCTGGCGCAGCGGTCTGGCCGACAAGACACCTTCAAAGGCATCGAGGTGCTGATGCGGCTGGCGCTGAAGGCACAGGCACAGGCGCGGGTCACTGCTGAAGCCCTGGCGGTCATCAAGAATCCGGCACCTTACATCCGTCAGGCCAACCTCCGCACCGGGCACCAACAGGTCAACAACGGCACAAGTCGGGAGATGTACGCGCATACGCGCGCGCGCGCGGAAGATTCTGAAACCGCGCCAAACAAACTATTGGAGGCCGAGCATGGTCAACGGTTGGACATTGGAGCGCAGGCAGCGCCAGGCCGAGCTAATCCGCACCTGGCAACCGTGGGCTAGATCCACCGGGCCGAGGTCGCCTGAAGGCAGGCAGCGGGTGAGCGGGAACGCCTGGAAGGGTGGCCACCGGGAAAAGCTGCGGGAACTGTCCAGGCTGGTCAATGCCGAGATGCGGGTATCGCGTGAGCTGAGAGCGGCTG
>CAZANT010000336.1:0-2943 GCA_964486575.1 uncultured Burkholderiaceae bacterium
ATGCCGGTCTCGTAGTACTCGACGATGAACTTCTTGAGCTCGACCGAGAACGGCAACTCCTGCAGCAACACGCCACCGGGTTGGGTGAGGATGGCGGTGCTGGAGGCCGTGCCTTCGGTGACCAGCAGGTTGCCGCGAAAGGTCGGGTTCGAGGTCGACAGGCGGTGCTGCTCGGGCACGTCGGCGATCAGGCCGCCACCTTCATAGATCTGCTTGCCGTTGAACCAGGTCTGGGCGCGCACCATCAGGTCGCCGTCGAGCAAGCCCCCGATGCACACCAGCACGATCGCGCTGTGCGCAGCCAGGTAGCCCCACTTGTTGGCGGCGCCCTTCTTGGCGGCGATCATCCAGCCGGTGCCTTGGGGTGTCTCGCGAGACTGGAGCCGCACCTTCCAGCCCGACCCCAGCAAGGTCTGACCCAGACGGCGTGCCGCTGCCTCGGGGGCATCGCTCAGGTCCCCTTCGGCCCGGTGCGGAAACGCCTTCAGGCTTTGCTCGCGGATGTTCTCTTTGTAGGTCTTGAAGTCGGCCAGGATCTTGGGCGTGTTGCGCGCAATGCACAGGCTGGTGCTGACCACCAGGAACGCCAGGATGACCAGAAACCACCAGGCGCTGTAGACCGTGAACAGGTAGGCCGCATCGAACACGTCGGCCCAGAACGGACCGAACTGGTTGACGTAGTTGTTGAACGGTTCGTTCTGCTTGACGACCGTGCCGATCACCGAGGCGATGCAGATCACCGTGAGCAGCGCGATCGCGAACCGCATCGACGACAGGAGCTCGACCCAAGCCGCCAGGTGGCGCGAGCCCTTTCGCAGTTCAAGCCCTTGTGTGGATGCGGTCATGGATGGAGACGGGTAAAACAAAGGGCGCTTGGAAGTGTTGCCAAGCGCCCTGCTCTGATACGGTTCAACCACCAGCGCAAATTTTCACGGCAGATTCAACGCAGGCCGGCGATGTAGTCCGAAACAGCCTTGATCTCGCGGTCGGTCATCTTGGCGGCCACACCCGTCATCTGGACGTTGTTGGCGCGGGTGCCATCGCGGAAGTGACGCAGCTGCGTTTCGGTGTACTCAGCATGCTGACCCGCCAGGCGCGGGTACTGCGACGGGATGCCGGCGCCATTGGGGCTGTGGCAGCCCGCGCAGGAGGCAATGCCGCGATCGGCCAGGCCACCGCGGTAGATGCGCTCGCCCAGCTTCACCAGCTCGGGGTCGGACGCAAAGCCGGGCGCCGGCTTTTGCGACGCCAGCCAATGGGCGATGTTGCGCATGTCGTCGTCGGACAGCGTGGCGGCGATGCCCTGCATGATCGCGTTCTGGCGCTTGCCGGACTTGTACTCCTGCAGCTGCTTGATCAGGTACTCGGGGTGCTGACCGGCCAGCCGGGGGTTCGCCGGGGTGTTGGAATTGCCATCGGCGGCGTGGCAAGCCACGCAGACGTTGCCGTAGGCGGCCGCGCCTTTGGCCAGATCCGGCTTGGCCGTCTGCGCTTGGGCGTTCAGGGAAAAGGCTGCCACGGCAGCGGCCATCAGAAGGGATGCGGGCAATTTCATGTCGGGGCGGGCGTCGCGGTCGACTGTGGAGGGGTGGATGGTCGGGCGGGGGTTTGACCGGTCAAAACCCAACGATTTTACAATGGGCCTCCAAGACACCACCCAATGACCCAATACCCCACTGCGGACCCCGGCCGCGATCCGCGGCTTGCCAACGGCTGGCTGCACACCGCGCGCTTCCTCACCACCGCCCCCACCCTGGAGACGCTGCCCACCCACGACGTGCCCGAAATCGCGTTCGTCGGACGGTCCAATGCGGGCAAATCCACGGCCATCAACACCCTCACCCAGCAAAAACGCCTGGCTTTTGCGTCGAAAACGCCCGGGCGCACGCAGAGCATCAACCTGTTCGCCCTCGGCCGGCAGGGCACCACCGACGCGGTGCTGGCCGACCTGCCCGGTTATGGCTACGCCGCCGTGCCGCGCGAGGCGAAGCTCCGCTGGCAGCGGGTCATGGCCAATTACCTGCTCACGCGGCCCAACCTGCGGGCCGTCGTGCTGCTGGTCGATCCGCGGCTCGGCCTGACCGAACTGGACGAAGCCCTGCTCGAGGCCATCCGTCCCCGGGTGGAAGAAGGCCTGAAGTTCCTGGTGCTGCTCACCAAGGCCGACAAGCTCACGCACGCCGAAGCCAACAAGGCGCTGTCGATTGCGCGACTGCAGACCGCGGGCGGTGAGGCCAGACTGTTCTCGGCCCTGAAAAAGCAGGGGCTGGACGAGGTGGCGATGCTGCTGTGGCGCTGGACCCACGACAGCGCCAGCCCCGACGAACCCGACCCGGGCCACACCAGCCCCGACGACGAGCCGCCCGAGGTCTGAGCCCGCGGGCCACTGGAGCCCGCCATGATCGAGACCTTCGAGCAACGCCTGCCGCACGGCATCACGCTGAGCTGCCGCGCCAGCGGCCAACCCGGCAGGCCGGTGCTGATGTTCCTGCACGGATTCCCCGAAGCGGCCTTCGTCTGGGACGGGCTGCTCGAGCACTTTGCCGATCCGTCGCACGGCGGGTTCCGCTGTGTGGCGCCCAACCTGCGCGGTTACGAACGGTCCAGTGCACCGACCGACGTGTCGGCCTACCGGACCCGGCATCTGGTGCAGGACATCGCCGCGCTGTCCGACGCGTTGACGGCGTCCGGTCCCACGCCAGGCCGGCTGGCGGCGCTGGTGGCGCACGACTGGGGTGGCGCGCTGGCATGGGGGTTTGCGGCGCAACACCCCCAGCGGCTGGAGCGCCTGGCCATCCTGAACGCACCGCACCCGGTGCCCTTCCAGCGCGGTCTGGCCGAATCGCCCGCGCAGCAGCAGGCCAGCGCCTACATGAATTTCCTGGCGCAGCCCGACGCCCCCGCCCTGCTGGCAGCGGACGACTTTGCCCGCCTGTGGCCGTT
>CAZANT010000337.1:0-2541 GCA_964486575.1 uncultured Burkholderiaceae bacterium
CGGAGCGCTGGACCACCGGCACCACCAAACCGGCACTAGAGAAGGTGCGCCAGGGTGCACGGGCACAGTTGCACAAGCACTGGGAAATCTTTGCGGACAACTTTGCAGCCACTCCTTTCCTGTCGGGCGAGAAACTCGGCGCTTTGGACATACTCGCTGCCGTGGTCAGCAAGTGGGCGGGTTCCCGCACGCATCTGAAGCAGCATCGACCGGCGTTTTTCGAACTGTTGGGCCGCATAGAGAGCCATGCGACCACTGCCGAGCTTTTTCACCAGCACTGGCCTGCATCGTAATAAGAACCCAAAGTCAGGCGTAATATGGACGCTGTCGGGGGCGTTGGAACTTTAATGCCCCCTGGCGCTCCAACATTTTTACCACCGCCGCTTGAAACGGAATCCGGATGAAACTGAAATTACTGGCACTCCTTTTTGCCTTTGTCACGGCAGCACAGGGCGCGGTGCTCGCACCCGCCGCCCAGGATGCCAAAGCGGCGAACCTGGCGGCGGAGGTGCTGTCGCGTTACCACTACAAGGCCATGCCGCTGGACGAGTCGCTGTCCAGCCGCATTTTTGACCAGTACCTGAAGGCCTTGGACCCGGAAAAGCTGTACTTCGTGCAAACCGACATCGACCAATTTGAAGGCGCGCGCACCAAGCTGGGTGTGGATATGCAAAGCGGAGAGCTGGGGCGGCCATTCGCCATCTTCAACCTGTATGTCACGCGCGCCAACGAACGCTTTACCTACGCGCGCGGCCTGCTCAAGAAAGGCTTCAGCTTCGACAGCAACGAGACCTACCAATTTGCACGCGACAAGCAAAGCTGGTCCAAGACCGAAGCAGAAGCACTGGATCTGTGGCGCAAGCGGGTCAAGAATGACTGGCTGCGTCTGAAGCTGGCGGGCAAGGACGACAAGAGCATTGCCGCCGTGCTGGACAAACGGTACGAGAACAGCATCAAACGCATAGGCCGGGCCAACAGCGAAGACGCATTCAACGCCTACATGAACGCCTACACGATGGCGATAGAGCCCCACACCAACTACATGGCACCCCGTACCGCGGCGAACTTCAACATCTCGATGAAGTTGTCTCTGGTCGGCATCGGCGCGGTGTTGACCGAGGTCGACGACTACACCACCATCCGCGAACTGGTGGCAGGTGGACCGGCCGCCTTGTCCGGCAAGCTCAAGGTGGGTGACCGCATTGTGGGTGTAGGCCAGGGGGAAAAAGGCCCCGTCACCGACATCATGGGTGCGCGCCTGGATGATTCCGTAGCACTGATCCGCGGCGCCGAGGACAGCGTGGTACGCCTCGAAGTACTGCCCGCCGAAGCGGGACCCGACGGTAAACATACCTTCGTCAATCTGGTGCGAAAGCCCATCTCGTTGCAGGACCAGTCGGCCAAATCCTCTATCCAGACGGTCAACGACGGCAAGATCACGCGCAGCATTGGCGTGATTTCTTTGCCCTCTTTTTACGAAGACTTTGCGGCCAAACAGAAAGGCACGCCAGACTACAAAAGCACCACGCGCGACGTGGCACTGCTGATCAAGGAACTCAAAGCCAAGAAGGTTGACGCCATCTTGATGGACCTGCGCAACAACGGCGGAGGCTCCTTGTCCGAAGCGGTAGAGCTTACCGGCCTGTTTATTGGCAAGGGTCCCGTCGTGCAGGTGCGCAACGCCAGTGGCCAGGTGCGGGTAGAGTCGTCACGCCAGTCCGATGTGGCTTGGGACGGCCCGCTGGGTGTGCTGGTCAACCGCAACTCGGCGTCTGCATCCGAGATCTTTGCCGCAGCCATGCAGGACTACGGCCGCGGCCTGATTGTGGGTGAACCCAGTTTTGGCAAGGGCACTGTGCAGACCATGATCAACCTGGACCGCATCGCCAAAGCCGAGAAACCACAGCTGGGTGAACTCAAGCTGACCCTTGCGCAATTCTTCCGCATCAATGGTGGCACAACCCAATTGCGCGGTGTGACACCAGACGTTACCTTCCCTGCGGTGCTGGATACCGGTGACTACGGCGAGTCCCGCTTTGACAACGCCCTGCCCTGGACACAGATTGCACCCGCCACCTACACCCCCAGAGGCTCCGTGCAAGAGGTATTACCCATTCTGGTAGCGCAGCACAAACAACGCATCAAGAACGAGAAAGACTTCCAGTATCTGCAGGAAGACATTGCCGAGTTCAACCGCATCCGCAAACAGAACGCCGTGTCCTTGAACGAGGCCGAGCGTCGCAAAGAAAAAGAAGCGCAAGAAGCCAAGCTGGCGGCACGCAAACCCGCTGCCAAGGGCAAGGATGCCGCCAAGAACGACCTGGACAAGGACGACGGCCTGCAAGCCGGTGAGCGCGATTTGAATGCGGAGATAGCCGCCGAGAAGGCGCGCAAGAACGACAAGGATGTCTTGCTGATCGAAGCCGCCAACATCCTGGGCGACCAGGTGGATCTGCTCAAACCCGGTGCCAACCTTGCGGCTCGCTTGAAGCAGATTCCGCTGGCGACGCAATAGACAGCAAAAGGGCGCTGCAACTACCG
>CAZANT010000337.1:2551-2932 GCA_964486575.1 uncultured Burkholderiaceae bacterium
TAGCCCGGTAGCCAGGTGTCCGGGTCTACCGTGGTCTGCTCCCCCGTGAGCAGGTTCTTTACCTGGTGGCTCGCGTTCTCGCCGATGAACCACACGTAAGGAATGCCGCGCTTGGACGCTGCTTCGATCTGTTTGCCATAGGCCTTAGGCAGATGGTAGAGATCGGTGGCAATGCCGCGGCCCCGCAGGCGGTTGGCCAGGGCCGTAGCCTCGGGCGGGCTGCCGTCGTCGTTCAGGGCGACCAGCACATCAGTGGGAGTCTTGCGGGTGGGCTTGAGCAGTCCCTTGGCAAACAGCAAACCCAGAATACGGGTCAAACCAATGGACATGCCCACGCCGGGCAGCTTGGACTTCGTGTAGTGGCCGGCGAGGTTCTCGTAG
>CAZANT010000338.1:0-2919 GCA_964486575.1 uncultured Burkholderiaceae bacterium
TGGCCAGCGCAGTCGGCGGGAGCGCTGAAGAGTTGGGCAGCGTGGCGTTCCAGCCCGGCAGCGCCTTGCTCGGCTCCAGCGCCCGGCAGCGGCTCGACAAAGTGGCCAAGGCTCTGGCCGAGCGGCCGGCGCTGACGATGAGCGTGGTCGGTACCGCCAGCCTGGCCGCCGAGCGCGACGCGCTGAAGCGTGAACTGCTGCAGCAGCGGGTGCTGGCCGAGAAACGCCGCACGGCCACCCGCGCAGGCGAGGCGCTGCCGTTGGTGGTAGGTGCCGCCGAGTACCCGGCACTGCTGGCCGAGGTCTACAAGCGGTCCGACCTGAGCAAGCCGCGCAACGTCGTTGGCTTGGTCAAGGAGCTGCCCGTGGCCGAGATGGAGGCGCTGTTGCTGGCCAATACTGCGGTGTCCGAAGAACAGGTGCGCGCGCTGGCCACCCAGCGCGCCACGGCCGTGCGCGACTACCTTGTGACGCAAAAACTCGCGGTCGACCGACTGTTCCTCGGCGCCAGCAAAACCGGTCCGACCGACGCCGCGTGGCGCCCGCGTGCCGAGCTCAACCTGGCCTTGCCATAAGCCCTTGTGGCCATGCCGGCCTCGGGCTGGCGCCCAGCTGACAATCGCGGCGACAATACCCGTTGCCAGAACCGGCGCCACACGGCACCGGCTCGCTCTTTTTTGCACGTCCCATGCCCTCGACAGGGGGTGGCCCAACCGACGTTTTTAGTTCTGACATGACGCAAGCTCCCGCCAAATCCCACGACACCCAAGCGCTCGACACGCTCACCGGGGGCGCATTCACCGCCCCCACGTCCGGCGAGCGCACCGCTCGCGTGCGCGACTGGCTGGCCAGTAACCCCCCGGTCGAGCAATTGCAGGAAGTCTTCAAGGAACTCAGCGCGCGCGACAAGGGCGCCGCTCGCCCGCTGCGTGAAAAGTTGGACGAGATCAAGCGCGCCAAGGGCCAGGAAGTCATTGCCGCCGAATGGGCCGAGAAAGCCACCGCCTTGCTGGGCCAGTCCAAACTCAACATCGCCGACGCCCTGGCCTGGCAACGCGACGCCGCCAAAGCCGGCGCACCGCTGAGCCGTGAGCCGCTGGCGTCGGTGAAGCAGCAACTGGCCGAGCGGGTGCGCATCATTGAAGACCTGCAGCACCGGGTGCAGGTGCAGCGCGAGGCCGCCGTGTTGTTGGCCCAGCGCATTGAGGTGCTTTCGACCAAGGGCTGGAAAGACGCCCAGGCCGCCCTTGACGCCCTGCACAACGACGTGAACCACTGGCAAACTCAGGCCGCTGAGTTGCTGAACGACACCAACTGGCTCAGTGTGGACGCCAAGTTTCCGCCCCAGCTCGACGCCTCCAAGGCCCAGCTGCTGGTGGTGTGGGAAGCCTTCCAGGGCGCACTGGCCCAGGCGGTGGCTGCTGCGAACGACGCGACCGCACCTCTCCCCCCAGTGCCCATGTGGGCCAGCGAGCTGCGTGCATTGCGTGGCATCGCGGACCCGGCGCCCGAGGCAGCCGCCAAGCCTGGCAAACCCAAGATCGACCCTGAGCTGCTGAAAGAGTTGCGCGCCAAGGCCGCTGCTGCGGTTGGCGATGTGCTCGCCAAGCTGGAACAGGAAACCACTGAAGGCCACGGCAAGGCCAGTGCGGGCGCGGCCAACGCGCTGCGCAACGCCCTCAAGGAACACGGCAAGTACATCGACCAGGCGCTTGACGCCCGCGCCCACACCGCGCTGGGTGCCGCTGGCGAACTCGAAGGCTGGCAACGCTGGCGCGCCGACCAGCTGCGCGAAGAACTGGTCGGCAAGGCGGAAGCCCTGCTCAAGCGCCCCGAAGGCCAAGCCTTGGGGGGGCGAAAAATGCAGGAAACCCTGCGCGCGCTGCGCGAGCAATGGAAACGAACCGACCAGGGCGGCGTACCCAACCACGCCCTGTGGAAGCGTTTCGACGAAGCCTGCAACGAGGCCCACAAGGTGGTCGAAGCCTGGCTCGAGAAGGTCAAGGCCGATGCGGTGGAGCACCGCAACCAGCGGCTGGCGCTGATCGAGGAAGTGAAGGTCTGGGCGGCCGACAACCGGGTCGCCAAAGACGACGACTGGAAAGGCTTCAACCGCGTGTTGCACCAGTTTGCCGACCGCTGGCGCGACGGCGGTCATGTCGGTGAGAAAGTCTTTGCCGAACTGCAGCCGCTGTGGAAAGAAGCCTTTGGCGCCGCCGCCGAGCCGCTGGAAACGATGCAGAAAGCCAGCCTCGCTCGCCGCCACGCCATGATTGAGGAAGCCACGGTGCTCGGTGCTGCACCGGTGCTGCGCATCGACGCGGTCAAGGCACTGCAGCAGCGCTGGCAAGCCGAGGCGCAAACCGTGCCGTTGGAACGCAAACACGAGCAAAAGCTTTGGGACGCATTCCGCAAGCCGATCGACGACGCCTTCAGCCGTAAAACCGCCGAGCGTGAGAAGGCGGACGCCGCTCTCAGCGGTCGCGACCGCGCGGTTTTGGATGCCGCCAAAGCGCTGGACGCCGCCAACGCCAGTGGTGACGCGCAAACCATCCGCGCCGCCATCGCCGCACTCGAAGCCGCTTTGCGCGGCCAGGCACAGGCCGTGGCCGATGTGGCGGCTGCCGCCAAGGCCAATTTGGAGTCGAAAGAGGCGCAAGCCTCAGTCGAAGCTGGCGAACCCGCTATTGAAAGTGAAGCGCCAGCGGCTGCTGACACGGGCGCCGAAACAGCGGCCGATGGAGCCCCAGCCATACCCGCAGAGCCGCCTGCCATACCCGCAGAGCCGCCTGCCAAGCCCATCAAGCCAGCGCGCCCGGTGGTCGCGATGCGCGGCGACGACCGGCCTGGCATGAAAAAGGCCGAGCCCCTGCCAGCAGGCCGGGGCGGCAAGTTCGGCGACCGGAAAGACGGCCCGCG
>CAZANT010000339.1:0-2918 GCA_964486575.1 uncultured Burkholderiaceae bacterium
CGCGGTCGGCCTCGCGCTCCATGTCGCGCGAGAAGTTGAGCTGGTTCTGGATCGCTACGCCCTGCCCGCCCAGAATGAGCGCGTTGGCTGCGTCTGGGCTTTTGCTGGCGGCCAGCGCGCCCAGAATCAGCGCCCCCAGCAGCCACGGCGTTTGCTGGCCCTGGCGGGCAATCAGCCGGGCGATGTGGCGCTGGGTCACGTGGCTGAGTTCGTGGCCCAGCACCGAGGCCAGCTCATCCCGGGTTGCCACCAGGCCAATCAGCCCCAGGTGCACCCCAAAGTAGCCCCCGGGCAGCGCAAAGGCGTTCACGCTGCGGTCGCGGGCGAGGAAGATTTCCCAGGCGAAGCGTTCGTCGATCTCGGCGTTGAGTTCGCCGCGCGCGCGTGCCGCCACCATCAGCTGCTGCCACAGACCCTGCACGTACTCCACCAGCAGCGGGTCGTCGAGGTAGTCGGGGTCGCGGTAGATTTCGCGGGCAATGCGGTCGCCCAGACGGCGCTCTGCACTGGTGGTCATTTCACTGCCATCGCCCAGCGCCGGGAGGGCCGACTGGGCGCGCAAAGGAGCGACAGGCGCCACAACAAACGCGCCCATTAGCAGAGCAAGCACGCCAGCGTTAGCGAGGGCTCGGAGGCGGTTGGGCTTGGAATGCAGGTTCAAAACGAGTCCAGGGGTAAAAATCCGAGCACGGCGGCGCTGTTGGCGTCCACCAGCACCGTCCAGAAGGTGCTGCGGCCCGCCATGGGCACGTAGAACACGCCGCTCGCGGGACGGCCGGTGCGGGCAATGGCTTCCTGGATCATCACGCTCTGAGCCGGAAAGCGCACCGTCAGTTCCGCCGCTGGCTTGGCTTCGCGCAGCACCTCGTCGCGTGCGGCGGCATAGGGCTGCCACAGGCCGGGCTGTGCACTCAGGCTGCCACCGGCCAGTGCGGCCACGGTGGCGTCGTACTGCTCTTTCGGGTCCTTGAAGGGGCGCAGCGAGAGCGTGGTGGGCCCCAGCAGCGGCAGGCGGCGCAATTCGGCCGGGGCTTGCGGTAGGGCTTCTTCAGGCACCTCAATCGCGTGCACCGCGCGGAACAGCTTGTACTCAAACACCAGGTGCACAGGCCGCGCCACCGACACCGTCCACAAGCCATACAGCAGGGCGGCAAGCTGCAGCAGGCCGACGATGGCCAAGTCGCGCCGCAGTTCCTTGCGCGGTTTGCTGCGGTTGAAGATGGCAAGAGTGATCAGCGGGCCCATCACGACGTCGACCGCCACCACCAGCCAGAACAGCTCGCGGCCGCCAGAAATCTCGCGGTAGGGGTAGGGGTACCAGAGGCCGAAGACAAGGCCGGCAGCCAGCGCGGCCAGCACCAGGCTGATGACGAGGTGGATGCCGGCTGCACGCAGGCGGTCTTTCCAGTTGAACATGGCTCTATGATCCTTGGTAATCGTTAACGCGGTGTAAATCGTTTCCACTTCGCACATTTCAACCCATGAGCGCATTGACCCATTTCGACAGCCAGGGCCTGGCCCACATGGTGGACGTGGCAGGCAAGGCCGCCACCCACCGGATTGCCATTGCCCGCGGCCGCATTGTGATGCTGCCAGAAACGCTGGCCATCATTGAAGGCGGCAGCGCCAAAAAGGGCGACGTGCTGGGCATCGCCCGCATTGCCGGCATTCAGGCCGCCAAAAAGACCAGCGACCTGATTCCGCTGTGCCACCCGCTCGCGCTCACCCGCGTGGCGATTGATTTCACGCTGGACCATGCCGCGTCGGCGGTGCATGTGAGTGCCACGGTGGAAACCGTGGGCCCGACCGGTGTGGAAATGGAGGCGCTCACCGCCGCATCGGTCGCGCTGCTGACCATTTACGACATGTGCAAAGCGGTCGACCGCGGCATGACTCTGGCCGAGGTGAAGCTGGCCGAGAAGCATGGCGGCAAGTCGGGCAGCTTTGTGGCCTGATCCGCGTCAGCGGGACGCGGGCTGCACCGTCGGCGGCGCGTTGATGCGCGCCAGATCGAGGTGTCTGGCGGCCCATCGGGCGTAGGCATCGGGAAACGCGGCCTGGTAGCGGGCCAGATGGAACACGGCGGTGACATCGTCGTTCAACAGCGTGGCCGCCTCAATGCGTTTTTCAATCACCCGCACCTCGGGCGAGTACACCAACAAGGCATCGGCCTGCCGGGCGATCTGGGCGGCGTTGTCGCGGCTCAGCGGGGTCAAGGTGAGGTCGGCAAATTCCACCGGGTCACGGAACCACGCCGTGTTGCGCACTTTGGCGATGGTGTCTTCCTGGTAAGCCGGGTGGCGCGCAGCGGGCGAGAGGTAGATCTGGCTGACGCGCCAATAGTCCCACCCGGCCCAGCCGATGAACGCTACCAATACCATAGCTGCACCACCAGCATTCACAAGGGCTTGAAGGCGAATTGGCTTTAAACCTGCCTCAATTGGGTCTACAAAGGCTTCTGACGTGGCCCCAGGCCACAACAGGCCGAGCGCGATGCCAAACGCCAACGCAAACGGCCCGTACCAGAGCGGGTATTCCAGCCCGCTGTGCAGCAGCAGCACCGCCAGTACGCCCCAGCCCAGCTGCCGCACGGGGCTGGCCGCTTGCCAGGGCTTGGCCGCCAGCGCCGCCCAGCCGAACGCGCCGCATACCACCACCGCCGCCGGCACCCCCAGTTCCACCGCCAGGTGCAGCGGCAGGTTGTGCGCGTTGTCAAGGATGTCGCAAAACCGCGGGCCACTGTAGAGCGTGAGGTAGTGCGCCTGGTCCAGCCCGCCCCATCCCCAACCCAGCCAGGGCTTGTGCGCGATCAGCTCCAGCACGTTAGACCACAGCGCCTTGCGGCTGGTGCACGACGGCGCGCCTTCTGTCAGTCGCGCCATCAGGCCCCGGCTGCCCGCCGCCGCGCCAATCAGCAG
>CAZANT010000340.1:0-2897 GCA_964486575.1 uncultured Burkholderiaceae bacterium
CGCGCCGAACCCACCAATGCCAGCCAGCACACCCTCGCGCATGGTCTTTTTGGCCAGCGGCTTGATGCGCTCGACGAGCGCGTCGCCGGCATCTATGTCGACGCCAGCGTCTTTGTACGAGAGAGGGGTGTTTAAAGAAGAAGTGGTCATGGAGGTTGGCCGAAGGCACCTGAGGGCGGCGGACTAGAATTTGCACTGATTTTACGGGCTCGCACCCGGCCAACCCCATGCAATTCACTTCTGCCCAAAAACGTGCCCTGATCTGGACCGGCATCGCCCTGCTGGCCGTTTTGGCGCTGTGGTTGCTCGGGCCCGTGTTGACCCCCTTTGTTGTGGCTGCGGTGCTCGCCTATGCGCTCACGCCACTGGTCAACCGGCTTGAGCGCTTCGGCCGGGGACGCCTGCCACGTTTGGTGGCGGTGTTGGTGGTGGAGGTGCTGTTCCTCCTGGTGCTGCTCAGCCTGCTGCTGCTGGTGATCCCTATCATCGCCAAAGAGCTGCCGCTGTTGCGCGAACAAGTACCAGTCCTGGCTGAGCGCTTGAACACCTGGTTGGCGCCCAAGCTGGCCCAGTTGGGCGTGAAGGCATCGCTGGACGTGGGAAGCATCAAGGCATTTGTGCTGAAGTACCTGAACGCCAACTTTGAAGACGCTTTCGGTTCGGTGCTGTCGTCCCTCAAGCTGGGCGGCAGTGTGGCCATGGCACTGATCGGCAACGCCATCATGATTCCGGTGGCGTTGTTCTATCTGATGATGGACTGGGACAAGTTGGTCGCCCGCGTTCTGGAACTCGTGCCGCTGAAAATGCGTGACGGCGTGGACAGTTTCACGGCCGAGGCCGACTCGGTGTTGGGGCAATACCTCCGTGGCCAGCTGCTGGTGATGCTTATCCTCGCGGTGTACTACACCATCGGTCTGTCCTTGTTCGGGCTCGACCTGGCGCTGCCGATTGGCGTCTTCAGCGGCTTGGCGGCGTTCATTCCATATGTCGGTTTTGGCCTGGGGCTGGTCTTGGCCACCCTGGCCGGTTTGCTCGAGTTCGCCATTGAAGGAGGCACGCTGAAGGCGGTGCTCATGGTGGCGGTGGTCTACGGATCTGGTCAAGTGATTGAGAGCCTTTATCTCACTCCTAAGCTGGTCGGTGAGCGCATTGGTTTGCACCCGCTGGTGGTGATCTTCGCCTTGCTCGCGTTTGGCCAGGTGTTCGGCTTTGTCGGTGTGCTGGTGGCCTTGCCTGCCAGTGCGGTGCTGCTGGTGGCCATCCGCCGCGTCCGCGAAAGTTACCTGGACAGCAAGCTCTACAAAGGGTGATGAAGCAAATCGCTCTTGATATCGGCTTGCCTGCTGGCCCGACGCTGGCGAGCTTCCTGCCCGGACCCAACCAGGACGCGTTGCAGCACCTGCAGCTGTGGATTGGTGAAGCCGATGTGCCCGCCATGCGTTCCCCGGTGCCCACCTACCTGTGGGGCGAGGGTGGCAGCGGCAAAAGCCATCTGTTGTTTGCCTTGCGTGACACGTTGACCGCGCGCGGTGAGCAAGTGGGCTGGTTGGACCCCGCCCACGACACGCCTGCGGAGTTCAACCCGGCTTGGTCGGTGGTGCTGATGGACGATGTGCACGCCTTCAGCCCGGTGCAGCAGCACGCTGCCTTCAATTGGTTTGTGAATGCCATGGGCGTGACCGATGGCCAGCCTCGCAGCGTGTTGGCAGCGGGCGCGCTGCCCCCAGCCGACCTGCCACTGCGCGACGATCTGCGCAGCCGGCTCGGCTGGGGCCACGTGTTCCAGTTGCGGGTGCTCACCGAGCCGGAGCGCCGCGAGGTGCTGCGGCAGCAGGCTCAGGCCCGCGGCATTTTGCTGCCCGCAGAGGTGGTGGACTTCATCCTCAACCGCTTCTCGCGTGACCTTGGCAGCCTGTCGCAGCTCCTGGCGCAACTCGACCACTACGCGCTGCAGACCCAACGCGCCATCACCATCCCGCTGGTGCGCGCGATGCTGGACAACGAATGACCTTGACCCCACCACCACCGACCGACAAACCCCGCGTGGCGCTGTTTGACCTCGACCACACCCTGCTGCCACTTGACTCGGATTACGCCTGGGGGGAGTTCACCATCACCTTGGGCTGGACCGATGCCAGCGCCTTCAAGCAGCGCAACGATCAGTTCTATGCCCAGTACCAGGCTGGCACGCTGAACGTGCACGATTACGTGCGCTTTGCGACTGACGCCGTCCGCCAGCAGGGACCAGTGCGTGCGCAGGCAGCACACAACACCTTCCTGCATGACGTGATTGGCCCCGCCATACGTCCACAGGCGCTGGCCTTGCTTCGCCAACACCAGTTGGCGGGCGACGCGGTGGTGATTGTCACTGCCACCAACGAATTTGTGACCCGACCCATTGCGGAGTTGTTGGGCGTAAACGAACTGATCGCCGTGGCGCTGCAACGGGTACCTGGTCCCGATGGCGCCGAATGGATCACAGGCGAGATCGAGGGCGTGCCCTCGTTCCGCGAGGGCAAAGTGGCGCGTGTATCCGCGTGGCTTGCAGAGCGCGGCTGGGACTGGGCGAGCGTGCACACCACGTTTTATTCAGATTCCATGAACGACCTGCCGCTCCTGGAGCAGGTGAATCGACCGGTGGCGACCAATCCCGATGAGCGCCTGCGCGCGCTCGCTGTTGCCCGCGGCTGGCAGGTGCTGGACCTGTTCTAATTGAGGTTGAGGGTCGTGTTCTGGCGCGCTGCAGCGCGCCGCATGGCCCGCACATGTTTCCCATGATCAAAAAATTCATCGACAAGCTGTTCGGCAAGACCACGGGCGCCGCATCTGCCACCCGCATCAAGAAAAACCCGTTTGGCAAACGCGAGGAAGTTGGCGCCGAGGTGCACGGCATCGAC
>CAZANT010000341.1:0-2896 GCA_964486575.1 uncultured Burkholderiaceae bacterium
ATTGCGATTGCACCGGCCTGCCGCCTGTGCAATGGAATCGAGCCCGGCCATGAAGCGAATAACGCCGCCAAAGTCCACATCCACGCCTGCCTCGATCAATTGCGTACTCACACACAGCGTCGGCAGGCCTTCATTCAAGCGTGCAAACAATGCCGCCAAACGTGCTTTGCGATGGGCAGGACACATATCGGTGCTCAAGTGAAAAACAGCGTCCGATGCCAGCACAGAAGCGCACAACTCAAAAATGCGCCGTGCCGATGCCTTGGTATTGACGATGACCAAGCAACTCCCGCTGCTTTGCATTTCGACTGCTGCCAGTTCAGCTACTTCCTGATCGGCCCAGCCACCGGCTTTGCGTCGGTCATTCACCGTAACCCGTTGGAGTTCCTTGAACAGCTTCCCAACATCTGGCATCAGTTCAGGCTTTGACGCCAAGCGGATAGAGCCTTTGACTGGATCAACGCCGTGCAGCAACGGTTGCGTGGCGGTGCATAACAGTACTGTGGTGCTGCATTGCTCAGCTAAAAAATTTATGGCGTTATTGAACAGATGGGCGCATTTCACAGGCAAGGTTTGCACCTCATCAAACACCAGCACGGCCCGAGAAAGCTGGTGCATGCGACGCGCACCCCTAGTACCAGCGCCGAACAAGGCCTCCAGCAATTGCACCATGGTGGTGTAGACGACTGGCGCATCCCAGTTTTCGCACAGCACTTTTTCGCGCCAAGTTTGCTGCTCGGGCGTGAGGCTGCCGTGGTGCTCCAGCACCACACGGCCTCGATCCTGCAGGGCATCTACGGGCTCCAACACATCACGCACCACCTTAGCGTTCTGGTCGATGATGGAGGTGAAAGGGATGATGTAAATGATGCGATCCAAACCGCGTTCCTTGGCATGGTGCAAGGCAAAGCGCAAGCTAGCGAGGGTTTTGCCTCCACCCGTGGGTACGGTCAGGGTATAGATGCCACTAGGCCGAGCCCCGGCTTGGCGGCAATGCAGTGAGATGTCCTGACGCAACTGATCTATGGGACGGGTGGGAGGCAAGTGCGCCAAATGGCGTTCCAAGCGTTCAATGAGCACCGTCCAATCGGTATAACGCCCGCCAGGACGAAAGCTGCGCTGGCGTCTTTTCTCGAAATCAGCCGTGTCGATGCGGTCGGCATCGATCAGGCAACTGAAAAGAAAGCGCACCAGCAGCCCCCATTGCTGCTGAGTCGTCACCAGACTGCCGTGTCCCTGGTTGCTACGCCCGATCAATGCGAGCCGCTCTTGGAATTTGGCTGTAACGCGGGTTTCTGCCAGCAAGTCACGGCAGCGCTGTAATAGCTGTGGCTCTGCCAGGCTCTGCACTTCATCCAGATGGGTACGTTGCTGCGCCTTCTCCATCCGGCGGGTAAAAAGGTCTTCTCCAAAGGCATCCGCCCTCGCACTGACGCAATCAATCAGGCCTGAATGGTGTGACGCGATGCACAAAGCCAGCACCTGAGCGGTTTCAAGAGATCCCGCTCTACCTAAAGCCTGCCATGCGAATTGCGCCCCTGCGGTGGAGTGATCAACCTTGCCTTTCAGGTTTTTGGCATCCACCCAGTCCTCATCCTCATCCTGGTTCAACGCACCGATGGCGGATTTCAGATAGGTCTGAAAAGATTGGCTGTACTTTCCCAGGTCGTGCAGCAAGCCCAGCAACTCGCCCATCTCCTGTAAACCCAGCTTGCTTGAGAACTTTGCGGCAAGCGCTCCAACGCCGAGCAGGTGATCTTCCAGAGTCTGCCAAGTGTTATCCGATGGACGGTAATGGGCGACAAATATGGATGGGTCGTTTACCTGTTTCATCACTCCACTCCTCCATCTGAATGTTGCCCCGCAATCAGGTACGCCAGCACACGGGCAGCCAGCTTGCCGGGGGCACCATGGGTTTGCTCCAGCCGCTGCATGGCCCACAGCGCACCCGCCGCTGAGTGCGTTTTCTCTCGCCCACCGACCTTGCCCTCAATGTGCGCATCGGGGTTGTCTGCCAGCCGCACGTACTTTTGAAACCCTGGCCGGTATTTGCCCAGGTCGTGCCACAGGCCCGCCAGATAGGCCCAGCGCTGCGTGGGCGCAGCAGCGTCAAACCCAGCAGAAAAGTCGGCCGCCCCCTGCGCAACGGCATGCAAATGTGCCCCCAGCAAATGCCCACCCGAATGGGCCCATGGTTCCTGCATTGCCGCCCCAATCGTTAACAAATTGATGAAAAAAAGCTTAGCAGCATCTGCCGCGCTCACCGTGTGCCGTACCCCAAGAACGAAGCGTTGCCGCGCCCAGCCCAGGGGGCCTTGCTTTCTTTGTGGTAACGCCACCCCCAAATCAGATTAAATCGCCATGTAGCGCAATCCACCATTGCGCCAACAGCTATTAATTACATAGCAAATCAACATCCCCGGCGCATCCCAGCCCCTGGTTCTCGCTGCAAAAGCTGGGCATGCATACAGTTATTTGGCCTGTGCCATGCCACACTCTCGCCCTATGTCTTCTACAGAGTGGGCCCAAGCGGCCCTGCAGTCGTTTGATGCGGTGGTGAACGCCACCGAAGGTTTTCGCGGTCGGCCCGGCCAGCGGCTGATGGCCGAGCAGGTGGCGCGCACGTTCAGCACGGCCACGCTGGGCAAGGTGGATGAAGACAGCGGCGAGGCAGCGCCCACGCGCTCCATCGCCGTCATCCAGGCGGGCACGGGCGTGGGCAAGTCGCTGGCGTACTGCGCGCCCGCCATCGCGCTGGCGCTGGCGCGGGGCACGCGGGTGTTGATCTCTACAGCCACGGTGGCGCTGCAAGAGCAGTTGGTCAACAAAGACCTGCCCGCCCTGGCCGCGCTGATGCCCCAGCCCTTCAAATTTGCGCTGGCCAAGGGGCGTGGGC
>CAZANT010000342.1:0-2879 GCA_964486575.1 uncultured Burkholderiaceae bacterium
GCATCGGCAACTTTTCCCCGCCGGAAGCCGAACACTTCCTGCGTTCTGTCCGCGCCGCTTGCGGCGTTCACCCGGCGAGCGGGTTGTTGATCGGGGTGGACTTGGTGAAAGACGCGCAGCAATTGGAAGCCGCCTACGACGACGCCCTCGGCGTCACCGCTGCGTTCAACCTCAACTTGCTGCGCCACATCAACCAGTTGGCCAGAACCGATTTCCATGTGCGCGACTGGCGCCATCTCGCGGTATTCAACCCGCGTTTGTCCCGCGTAGAAATGCACCTGGAAGCCCGGGCCGCCACGGTGGTTCGCTGGGAGGGCGGTGAGCGGGCGTTTCAGGCGGGTGAGCGCATTCACACCGAAAACTCGTACAAGTGGACGCTGGCAGATTTCGAAGCCTTGTTGCAGCGCGCCGGCTTTGGCACCTGCCCCGTTTGGACCGATGCGAACCGCCGTTTTGCGATTTTCTGGGCCGGTGTGTGAGCGCGCTGCACGTGCCAGCGCCTCGTGGGCTGTACCGCCCGCGCCACATTAGCTTCGCTGCCGTCCGGGCTGTCGCCCAGGCCACAGTGGCGCATTGACCCGCGATGCCCCGTACGCGCGTTGTGATCGTGACGCCTGCGCTGGCCGACGCCGACAACGGCAACTGGCAGACTGCACGCCGGTGGCAACACCTGGTGTCTTCGGTCTATCCATGCCGCACCACCAGCCACTGGCCCGACGACCTGGCCGAGCGCGACTCGGTGATGTTGGCGCTGCATGCCCGGCGTTCCGCCGCCTCGGTCGCGGCCTGGGCGGCCCAGCGTCCGGCCGGTGCGCTGGCCGTGGTGCTCACTGGCACCGACCTCTACCGCGATATCCAGACCGATGCATCTGCCCAACGCTCGCTGGTGCTGGCCGACCGGCTGGTTTGCCTTCAGGCGCTGGGCCCGCAGGCCCTGCCCGAAGCCATGCGCAGCAAGGCACTGGTCATCGTGCAGTCCACCCGCCCGCGACAGAGCGCCCGTAAGACTGGGCACCACTTGCGCGCGCTGATGGTCGGGCACCTGCGTGCCGAGAAAGACCCGCTGCTGCTGATGGCGGCGGCACGGCGGTTGAAACACCGTGCCGATCTGCGGATCGACCATGTAGGCGCCGCGCTGGAGCCAGCCCTGGGCGACGCGGCGTTGGCCACCATGCATGAAAACACCGGTTACCGTTGGTTGGGTCGACAGGCTCACGAGGCCACCCGCCGTCGGATTCAACGTGCGCATGTGCTGGTCCATGCCAGCCGGATGGAAGGCGGTGCCCATGTGGTGATGGAGGCGGTGTGCAGTGGCACACCGGTGTTGGCGTCCCGGATCGATGGCAACGTGGGTTTACTGGGGGCGGACTACGCTGGCTACTTCCCGCCAGGCGACGTCGCGGCGTTGGCTCGTCTGCTTGTCGAAGCCCGGCTGACACAAGGCCAGCACGACGGGCTGCTGGCGCGCCTGGCCGTTCAATGCGCAGTGCGCCGCCCCCTGTTTTCGCCTGCGGCCGAGCGCGCCGGGGTGTTGAATCTGGTCAGACAACTGGAAGGCCTCTGAATGCGAGCGTTTGATCAGCCTGTGTTGCGCGACATCGTGTTGGTCGGCGGCGGGCACAGCCATGTGGGCGTGTTGCGGGCGTTCGGCATGCGGCCCGAGCCCGGCGTCCGGCTCACGGTGATCTGCAACACGGTGGACACGCCGTACTCGGGCATGCTGCCAGGCTACATCGCCGGCCACTACGGCTACGACGACGTGTACATTGACCTGCCCAAACTGGCCGCATTTGCCCAGGCCCGTTTTTTCCATGACGAGGTGGTGGGCCTTGATCTGGCGGCAGGCAAGGTGCTGTGCCGCGATCGGCCGCCGGTGGCGTTTGACCTGTGCGCCATCAACATCGGCTCCACGCCGCAGATGTCGGGTGTGCCCGGTGCTGTGTCCAACGCGGTGCCGGTCAAGCCCATCCCCCAATTCAACCAGCGCTGGTTGGCGCTGCTAGAACGGGTACGACAACAGACCACACCCGTGCATGTGGCGGTGGTGGGCGGTGGGGCAGGCGGGGTGGAGTTGGCGCTGGCCATGCAGTACCGGCTGCGGCAAGAATTGAAGGCCTTGCAGCGTGGCGGTGCCGACCCGGTGTTTCACTTGTTCACCCGCGACGCCGTGGTCATGCCGACGCACAACTCCTGGGTGCGCCGCCACTTCACCCGTGTTCTGATTGAACGCGGCATCCAGTTGCATGTGAACGCCGAGGTGTCCGAGGTGTCGGCTGGCCACCTGAAGGCAGCCGATGGCAGCGCCGTGGCCGCCGACGAAGTGGTCTGGGTCACACAAGCCGGTGGCCCCGCCTGGCTGGGACAAACCGGGCTGGCGCTGGACAGCGGCGGCTTCATCCGCGTCAACGACCACCTGCAGTCCAGCGATGCGCGGGTGTTTGCTGCCGGTGACGTTGCCTCATTTGCCAGTCGACCGTTGGAAAAAGCGGGTGTGTTTGCGGTGCGCATGGGGCGCCCGTTGGCCGACAACCTGCGGCGTGCCGCCCTGGGAGAGC
Source organism: uncultured Burkholderiaceae bacterium (assembly GCA_964486575.1). Classification (GTDB taxonomy): domain Bacteria; phylum Pseudomonadota; class Gammaproteobacteria; order Burkholderiales; family Burkholderiaceae_C; genus PCRC01. The sequence continues at coordinate 2,556 of CAZANT010000342.1, forward strand.
CGCTCAAAGCGTACCGCCCGCAGCGCACCTGGCTGGCCCTGATCAGCACCGGCGACCAGCACGCGGTGGCGTCGCGCGGCGCGCTCGGTTTCGCCGGTGACTGGGTCTGGCGCTGGAAGGATGCGATCGACCGCCGGTTCATGCGGCGCTTCAGCGAGTTTCCCGCCATGGCCCTGCCTTCAACGACACCTCCGGCCAAAGTGCTGCTGTCGACCGAGGAATCGCTGCAGGCCATCTCGGCCATTGCCATGCGTTGTGGGGGCTGTGGCGCCAAGGTGGGTGCCACCGTGTTGTCGCGCGCGTTGGGTGCATTGAAGCCAGTTG
>CAZANT010000343.1:0-2837 GCA_964486575.1 uncultured Burkholderiaceae bacterium
TGGTCACCAGCCGCGCACCACTGGCGCCCAGCGGGTGGCCCAACGCAATTGCGCCACCGTTGGGGTTGACGCGGGGGTCGTCGTCTGGCAATCCCAGCAGGCGCAGCACGGCAAGGCCTTGGGCTGCGAAGGCCTCGTTGAGTTCGATCACGTCCATTTGCGCCAGCGTCAGCCCTGTTTGTGCCAATGCCTTCAGACTGGCCGGTGCGGGCCCAATGCCCATGATGCGGGGCGCCACGCCCGCGGTGGCCATGCCGACTACGCGGGCGCGGGGCGTCAGGCCGTTTTTTGCGGCACTGGCTTCGTCGGCCAGCAACAGCGCACAGGCGCCGTCGTTCACGCCGCTGGCATTGCCAGCGGTGACGGTGCCCTCAGGCTTGACGATGGGTTTGAGCTTGGCCAGCGCGTCCAGGCTGGTGGCACGTGGGTGTTCGTCCTGGCCAACGACCGTGGCATCGCCTTTTTTCTGCGGGATGGTGACCGGGGTGATTTCGGCATCGAAGAAGCCAGCCTGTTGTGCCGCCACCGCCTTCATCTGGCTGGCCAACGCCATGCGGTCCTGCGCTTCGCGTTCGATGTTGAAATCAGCGGCCACGTTCTCGGCCGTCTCGGGCATGCTGTCCACGCCGTAGCGCTCTTTCATGCGCTTGTTGATGAAACGCCAGCCGATGGTGGTGTCGTACACCGCGTTGTTGCGGCTGTAAGCGGTGTCGGCTTTCGGCATCACAAACGGGGCCCGGCTCATGCTCTCCACGCCGCCGGCGATCATCAGCCCGGCTTCGCCGGACTTGATGGCGCGCGCCGCCGTGCCCACCGCGTCCATGCCAGAGCCGCACAGGCGGTTCAGCGTGGCGCCGGGTACGTCCAGCGGCAGCCCCGCCAGCAATGCCGCCATGCGGGCCACATTGCGGTTGTCCTCGCCCGCCTGGTTAGCACAACCGTAGAAGACGTCGGCGACCTGGGCCCAGTCCACACCGGGGTTGCGCGCCACTAAAGCCTGGATCGGCAGGGCAGCGAGGTCATCGGTACGCAACGACGACAGGGCACCACCGTAGCGACCAAAGGGGGTACGGATGGCGTCACAAATGAAGGCTTGCGGGATCATGCAACTCCAGAGTCAGGTGAGTTCAGACCGCGCGTACTGTAACGCGGCCACCCGCCGTCCGCTGTCACCTCCGGAGCGGCCTCAGGACTTGCGGCCGCCAAGGGCCAGCGCCGCCACACCCGCCACCACCGCGGCAATGCTCAGCCACTGGGGAACGTTGACGGTTTCCTTTTCTTTCACTGTCAGTTCGATCGGGCCGAGTTTGGCCGCAGTCGAGTCTTTGGTGAAGCTGAAGCCGCCGGTGAAAAAGCCGGCAACTCCGACCACGATCAAAATGATGCCAACAATGCGTACTGCGCCCATGGGTTTCTCCTCGCCGGGTTTTGCATAAGTGGCCCACATGTCCCGGACTGCGCTGTGGGCCTGTCTGCAATATAGCCGGTCGCATGCTACGCTTCTCGCATGTTTTCTCCGTCCCAAGCCGATGTGCGCCGCTTTTTTTGCGATGTGCGCGCCAAAACCCAGACCCAGGCGCCGCTGGAGGCCATTGAAACCCTCGCCGGCCAGTGGATCGACGAGCACCCCGAATACCATGCCGACCTGGCCGATGTGGATGCCGCACTGGCCCGAATGGCCGAACCGGCCGCCGATCGCACCAACCCCTTCTTGCATTTGTCCATGCACCTGTCGATCAGCGAACAATGCTCGATCGACCAACCGCGCGGCATCCGCCAAGCGGTCGAATTGCTGACCGCCCGGCGCAACTCGCTGCACGACGCGCACCACGAAGCCATGGAGTGCCTGGGCCAGATGCTGTGGGAAAGCCAGCGTGCTGGCCGCCCGCCTGACGGTAACGCCTATGTCGCCTGTGTGCAGCAACGTGCGACCCGCGACTGAACAGATTCAGACCGAATCTCGGACCTCCGATTGCTACGTATTTCATAGCTTTGCCACCATATTCTGTAAGGGCCGTAACCCAAAAAGACGTAAAAAAGCCGCTCAAGAGCGGCTTTTTTGTTGGCAGCAGACGGCTTCAGCGGAAACGGCTCTGAGGAACCACCTTCAGGTCGCCGTCCAGACCGCCAATGTAGCCGGCGATGGCCTTGAGCTCGGCATTGGAATACTGCTTGGCAATGCCACCCATGATGCCGTTGGCCCGGCCAACATTGGCGTTGTTTTCCACTTTATAGGCTTTGAGCGCCACGAACAGGTAATCAGGGTGCTGACCAGCGATCTTGGGGTAGCTGGGATCGATGGGCTTGGCAAAATTGTCGCCATGGCAAGAAACGCAAGCGCCCTTCTTGATCAGCTCAGCCACCTTGGCAGGTGCCTCAGGCGCCTTGGCGGGCAAGGTTTCACCTTCGACCTTGCCGTGCACTTCGTAGTACGCGGCCACATCGGCCATGTCCTGCTCGGTCATGTTGTCTGCAATACCGCGCATGGTGGGGTGCTTGCGTTCGCCCTTTTTGTAGGCGTTCAGGGCCGACACGATGTACTTGGCACTCTGGCCCGAAATCTTGGGCACTTTGTAGACTTCAGGGAAGCTGGCTTGGTAACCTTTAATGCCGTGGCACCCGATGCACATGGCGATCTTGCTTTCACCGGCTTTGACGTCGCCGGTCACGCCTTGGGCGTGCGCAGTAAAGGTGGTCACTGACGTGACAGCCAGGGCGAATACGGTGGTCAACAACTTGTTCATTTTGCGCGCACAATCTTGAGAAACGTCTGCCTGAAATCAGCTTTAGATTATAGCGGGCGCAACCCTTACCGAATCTGACCCTCCCATGAAATT
>CAZANT010000344.1:0-2820 GCA_964486575.1 uncultured Burkholderiaceae bacterium
GCAACGCGTTGGTCGCACGGCATGCGATGCGTGCCCTGGAAAAACACATCGATGCCGAAGAGGGTGAGGGCTGGGCCCTGCGCCTGCACGGCACAGACGAGTTACTCGCCGTGTCGCGCCGCCAGTTGGCGGCGGTGCGCGAGGCTTTGTTGCGGACTGGCGTTTAGCTGCGGAACAACTGGCCGTTGTCGACGCGGACGCGGTCGCCAATGCGCAGATCACCGGCGCTGGTCATGTCATAGGCACGGAAGGAGCCGTTGTCCATCCGTACCGAGACGCGCACGCTTTCACGCACTTCCTGGTTGCGGTTTTTCTGGATTTGGTTGCCGGCAATCGCACCGCCGACCGCCCCTACCACCGTGGCTGCGTCACGGCCGCTGCCGCCGCCGACCTGGTTGCCCAGCACGCCGCCAATGACGCCGCCAATCACCGTGCCGGCCACACCGCTGCTGGCTGGCGCCTGGGTCTGGAAAACCTCGATGTTGGTGATGCGGCCGTACTCTTGGAAGTTACCCGGTTGGTTGTAGACCGGCGCTTGCGACTGGGGCTGCGACGGGTAGCTGTTGTTCACCGGGCCCTGTGTGCCACAGGCGGCCAGGGTGCCGACCAGCACAGTGGCAGCAACGAAAGCGGCGGTACGTGTCAATGGACGCAAGTTGCGCATGGAAATCTCCTGTTCAGATGGTTCGGTGGCCGCGTCCTGAACCGAGTTGTTCGGACGTACCGTTCACCCATTACAGCCCCCGAGACAGCGCTTGCCCATGGGCCGGAGCCGGGTCTGTGTGTGGGTCGAAGCGGTCCGACCGTGTCAGCCATGTCCGACATGCCGCGTGCTAGCATTCTTGAAAACACCGACCACCGACGAGACACGGACCCCGCATGACCTCTCCCCAACACCTCGTGATTGCCACCCGCGAAAGCCGATTGGCGCTGTGGCAGGCTGGTCATGTCCGTGACTTATTGCAGGCCCAGGGCCACCGGGTCGCACTGTTGGGCATGACCACCCAGGGCGACCAGATTCTGGACCGCGCCCTCAGCAAGGTCGGCGGCAAGGGCCTGTTCGTCAAAGAGTTGGAAACTGCGCTCGACGAAGGCCGGGCCGACCTCGCGGTGCACTCCCTCAAGGACGTGCCGATGGAGCTGCCCGAGGGCTTCCGCCTGGCCTGTGTCATGGTGCGTGAAGACCCGCGCGACGCGCTGGTCTCGGTCCGCTACGACAGTCTGGCGGCCCTGCCCCAGGGGGCTGTGGTAGGAACCTCCAGTCTGCGCCGTGTGGTGCTTTTGCGCGCCCTGCGGCCCGACCTGAAAATTGAGGCCCTGCGCGGCAACCTCGATACCCGCCTGCGCAAACTCGACGAAGGCCAGTACGACGCCATCGTGTTGGCCGCCGCCGGCCTCAAACGCCTGGGCCTGGCCAGTCGCATTCGCCAACTGTTTGACGTGACCGAGATGTTGCCCGCTGCTGGCCAGGGCGCGCTGGGTATCGAGATCCGCACCCAGCACACCGTGGTGGCCGATGCGTTGGCCCCGCTGGCCGACAATGCCACTTGGCTCGCGGTGAGCGCCGAGCGCGCGGTCAGCCGCGCGATGGGAGGCAGCTGCTCCATGCCGCTGGCGGCCCACGCCGTATGGAGGGGCAGCCAATTGGCTATCGACGCCGCCTGGGGTGACCCCGAAGGGTCAGCCACGTTGGTCCGGGCCCACACCATGGGGATACCCGCGACCCACGCCGAAGCCGAAGCCCTGGGCACCCAGGTCGCCGCCCAGCTGCGTGCGGGCGGTGCCCGCTGAGCGCGCCAGCCAAGCTGGCGCAGACCCTCGTGCGCGTGATCGTCACCCGGCCTGAACGCGAGGCCCTGCAGTGGGCGCTCGACCTGCGGCAACAGGGACTGGATGCGCACCCATTGCCGCTGATCGCAGTAGGGCCATTGCAATCGCCCGACGCCAGGCTGGCGCTCTGCCAAGCCTGGCAGGACCTCACCAGCTTCGCTGCCGTCATGTTTGTCAGTGTCAACGCGGTGCGCCATTTTTTCGCAGTCCAGCCCGCCGGTGCGGTTTGGCCCTCCGGTGCCGGGCCGCGCGCTTGGGCGCCCGGACCCGGCACCGCCGAGGCCCTGCTGGCAGTTGGGGTTGCACGCGATCGCATTGACCAGCCTTTGCCAGATGCAACGCAGTTCGACTCTGAAGCGCTGTGGGCGGTAGTCCAGCGGCAATTGGGCCCCGGCCAGCGCCTGCTGCTCGTACGTGGTGCCGATGGCCAAGGCCACAGCACAGGTCGCGACTGGCTGGCGCAGCAAGTCACGGGCTGTGGCGCCAGCGTCCACACCGTGGTGGCCTACCAGCGTTGCCCGCCGGAGCTGACACCGCACCAGCGTGCGCTGTTTGACGCGGCCCACACCGACGGCGCGGTCTGGTTGTTCAGCAGTTCCGAGGCGGTGGGCCACTGGCACACCCTGCGGCCAACCATCGCTGGGGCACCCGCACTCGCCGTGGCCACCCACCCGCGCATCGCCGATGCGGCACGTGCCGCTGGCTTCGATGTTGTTTGCGCGTCACGTCCAGCCCTGGCCGCGGTGGTCGCCTCTATAAAATCCATTGCATGACGCTGCCCTCTGACGACCCCCTTGCCCACTCTGCCCCTGGCCAGATCCCCGGCCCGGCGGCCAGCGTTGGGACAGGTGGCAAGCCGTCCCTGCCCGCGTCCAAGACGCCGCTGGCCTTCACGCGCCACGCCCTGACCATTGTTTTGATAGCGCTGTCGCTTGCAACGGCGCTGGCTTGTGCCACGTTGTGGCAAAAACTGAACTTCGTGCAGCAGGA
>CAZANT010000345.1:0-2808 GCA_964486575.1 uncultured Burkholderiaceae bacterium
TCCATCATCTCGGCCTTTGACGCGGCCTACGCCGCCTACAACGGCTACCAGGCTGGTATCGAGCGGTTCTGGACACTCCAGTACCTGGAACAAAACAGCATCAGCGAGTTAGAGGTCACGCTGTTCAAGGACAATTTGGCCCGCGCCGACAGCCTGCCGTTGGTGTTGCCCGTGTTGGGTGCGCAGGGCATGCCCCGCGGCGCCCGCCTCCGGGTGAAGCTGGGCGAGATTGACCCAATCACGCTCGACATTCATGGCACTGTGCTGGAACGCCTTGACGCGGTGGAAGCCCCAGAAGCAGGCGCCGAGGAGGACGACGAGGACCCGGTGGCCGGGCCAATCGCCATTGCGGTGGACATGGCGCTCACGGCCGACGAATCCGAGGCGGCGCAGCCCGAGAAAGCCACGCCGTGAACCTGCGGGACTTCAGCACCCTGCACATCGCGCTGGGCGTGTCCCTCGCGGTGCATGCGGGTGTGCTGACGCTGCGTTTTGTCGACCCGGAGCGCTTCAACCGCGTGTTTCAAGACACCCCGCTGGAAGTGATTCTGGTCAACAGCCAGTCCACCCAGGTACCCGACAAGGCCCAGGCGATTGCCCAGGCAGCGCTGGCTGGCGGTGGCGCCGCCGAAGCCGGCCGCGCCACCAGCCCCCTGCCGCCATCGGCCCTCATCAGCAGCGGCGACGAGGTAGAAGACGCCCAGCGCAAGCTGGAGGCACTGCAGGAAAAGCAGGCCCTGATGCTGGCCGAGGTCAAAAAACAACTCGCCGCGCTGCCACCGCCTGACCCAAAAATGTCGAGCGACAACCCTGAAGCGGTGGCCCGCGAGGAAAAACGCCGCCAGTTCGTTAACTTGCTGGCCGAGATCGAGAAGCGCATCACCGACGAAAACGCCCGTCCCAAGAAGCGCTACATCAGCCCAGCGACACGGGAAGAGGCCTATGCCATCTACTACGACGGCCTGCGTCGAAAGATCGAAGACCGGGGAACGCAGAATTTTCCGCAGGTGGGCGGCAACAAACTCTACGGCGAGTTGACGATGATCGTCACCGTGAACTCCGAAGGCGAAGTAGTTGAAACCGAGGTCGTGATGCCGTCGGGCAACCGGGCACTGGACCGCCGGGCCGAAGCCATCGTGCGGAGTGCCAGCCCGTTTGGCAAGTTCAGTGACGCCATGCGGCGTCAGGCAGACCAGATCGTGGTGGTGTCGCGTTTCCGGTTCAGCCGCGACGAGACGCTGGAGACCACCCTCTCCAAGTGACAGTGTCAGCGTACCGCGATGCTGACGACCACCTGGTGACTTTCGGTGCTGCCGCTGGGGCTGCTGCTGATATTGAAGACCTCCGTGGCAAACCAGAGGGGCTCCATCAAGTAAACGCAGGGCTCTTCACCCACGTAGACAAATGCGTCCCGGCCGGCGGCTATGCCCTCGTGCAAGGCATAGCTGTACCCACCCTGCGGACCCACCGTCAGCACCCCGTACTTGCCAGTCACACCCACGGAGCGCTGGTTGGTGCAATCCGACACCGTGCCGTTTTCAAACCGAGCAGATATGCCCTGCCCCACCCATTCCTGGCTCTGTAGGGCGTAGCCACGCGGTTGACCAGGCTGGATTCCAACCTGGCTGGATTCGTCAATCGGCAACATGGTCATCAAGCACTTCGGGATAAAACTTGCGTAATGGCACGCCTCTCTGTGTACGCAAGCGTACCAATGGCGTAACTTTACGCGATCTGGCCCCCGGAAAGATTGCGTTTTATTACAACCAATGGCTTACAAGTCTGTGACCACCGGCACCACGCATAAAATGTTCGCGCTCTCCGTCGCGACTGCCCAGCGATGGCACAACGCCGGTTCACCCCTGAAACACACCCATGCCCATTGACCAGTACCGCGTTTTTGGTAACCCGGTTGAGCACAGCCGTTCGCCCTGGATTCACACGCGTTTCGCCGAACTTACTGGCCAGACACTTGTGTACGAAAAACAACAGGTTGCGCTGGACGGCTTTGCTGCCGCCGTGGCTGCGTTTGCCGACGAGGGTGGTCTGGGGTGCAACGTCACCGTGCCTTTCAAGTTTGAAGCCGCCGCGCTCGCCGACCAGCGTAGCGAGCGGGTGCGGCTCGCCGAAGCGTGCAATGTGCTGCGCTTTACGCGTGACGGTCAGGGCCGCTTGCAACTGCTCGCCGACAACTCGGACGGCGTGGGCTTGGTGCGGGACATTGAACACAACGCCGGCGTGTCCCTGCGTGGCAAGGCCCTGCTGCTGGCCGGTGCCGGCGGGGCGGCCGCCGGCGTGCTGGGGCCCCTGCTGGACGCAGCCCCCCAACGACTTGTGGTGGCCAACCGCAGCGCGGCCAAAGCCGAAGCACTGGTCGACCGGCATGCGGCACTGGCCCAACAGCGCGGTGTGAGGCTGACTGCATCGGGACTGGGAGCACTGCCTTCGGGTTTCGATGTGGTCATCAATGCCACCGCCAGCAGCCTGAGCGGGGCCAGCGTGCCCGTGGCCCCTACCGTGCTCCGGCCGGGTGCGCTGGCTTACGACATGATGTACGGCCCCGCCGCTCAGGGCTTTCTTGACTGGGCCCTCGTCCACGGCGCGCAGCCACGGGATGGCCTGGGCATGCTGGTGGAGCAGGCGGCCGAGGCGTTTGAACTCTGGCGCGGCGTGCGGCCGCCGTCGGTGCCGGTTTTGGCCGAACTGCGCGCCCGGTTGGCACCATGACCTCGCTGGCGCGTTGGGTGTTCTGGCTGGTGGCCGCGATGGTGGCGCTGCAGCTGTTTTTTCTCGCTCGCATTGCAGCCA
>CAZANT010000346.1:0-2796 GCA_964486575.1 uncultured Burkholderiaceae bacterium
AGGCGGGCCAGCCATTCGAGTTCGCCGTGCTGGGTGCCAACCTGGGCAACCTCTCGCCAGAGCAGTTGGGCCATTACCATCAAGCGTTCGAGCGCTGTCAGTGCCAGTGCGTTGTGCTGTGCCCCACCACCGAGCAGGCGCTGTACCACCCGTACCTGCCCAATGGCCACGGCCAGTTGCTGTCCAAGCCAACCTGCACGCGCAAGCTGCGACGGCTGCTGCTGGAGCTGGTGCAGCCACGTCGCCCGCAGAGTGAAACAGCAGCGGGCAATGGCCATCGCCAGCCGAAAATCCTCTGCGTCGACGACAACGCAGCCAACCTGCTGTTGGTGAAAACCCTGCTCGAAGGCCTTGGCGCCGAGGTGCTGGCGGTGGACAACGGTTATACCGCGGTGCAGGCCGTGCAGACCGAACCGTTCGACCTGGTGCTGATGGACGTGCAGATGCCTGGCATGGACGGTCGCGCCTGTACCGAACAGATCCGCCTGTGGGAAAACACCCAGAGCGGCAACCCGCTGCCCATCGTCGCCCTCACCGCCCACGCCATGGCCAACGAAAAGCGCGCCCTGTTGCACAGCGGCATGGACGACTACCTGACCAAGCCGATCAGCGAGCGGCAACTGGCCCAGGTGGTGATGAAGTGGACCGGCATGAGCCTGGGCACACCACCGCGGGAGCGGCCGGACGAGCCACAGGACGAGAACCGGGAGCTGCCGGTGCTGGACCCCGAGGAAGGTTTGCGCCTGGCAGCTGGCAAGCCCGACCTTGCCGCCGACATGCTGGCAATGTTGCTAGCCTCGCTGGAAGACGACCGCGAAGCGATCCGCGCGGCGCGAGAGGCCGAGGATCAGTTGGCGCTGATCGAACAGGTGCACCGGCTCAACGGCGCCTCGCGCTATTGCGGGGTGCCGCAGTTGCGGGCGGCGTGCCAGCGCAGCGAGACCCTGCTCAAGCAGGACCACCCACAGGCGGAGCAGGCATTGGACGAGCTGGATGGGGCGATCATCCGCCTGGCGGCCCAGGCGCGGCTCAGCGCCTGAGTGGTTCGGGGATGGGGTTTGGCGACGGGGTTGTGGCGTTTTTGAGAGCGAGCGCCGCCCACGCGGCGCATCGCGAGCAAGGCTCGCTCCTACGTTTGTTTCAGGCCAATGAATCCTGTGGGCTTTGCGCGCGACCGTTTTCGGATTGTACAAACCAGGCGGTCGCGCGCGTCCGGCACAGACATAATTGGCCCTAAACAAACGTAGGAGCGAGCCTTGCTCGCGATGCGCCGCGTGGGCGGCGCTCAATCTACCCAACACCCGAGAAACCAAGCAAACGCTCACAAAGGACGCCAACCATGCGCGCACTGTTGTTCAGCAGCCAGCACTACGACCAGGAAAGCTTCACCCAGGCCGCCGCTGAAACGGCCCTGGACCTGAACTTCCAATCTGCCCGACTGACCCTCGACACCGCCCCGCTCGCACAAGGTTTCGAAGTGGTCTGTGCCTTCATCAACGACGAACTCGACGCGCGGGTACTGGAGCGCCTGGCCGCTGGCGGCACCCGCCTGATCGCCCTGCGTTTGGCTGGCTACAACCATGTCGACCTGACCGCCGCCCAACGCCTGGGCCTGACCGTGGTGAGGGTACCGGCCTATTCACCACACGCCGTGGCCGAGCATGCCGTGGCCCTGGTATTGGCGCTCAACCGCCGCCTGCACCGGGCCTACAACCGCACCCGCGAAGGCGATTTCACCCTGCATGGCCTGACTGGCTTCGACCTGTACGGCAAGACCGTCGGCGTGGTGGGCACCGGACAGATCGGCACCGCCTTTGCCCGCATCATGGCCGGGTTCGGTTGCCAACTGCTGGCCTACGACCCTTTCCCCAATCCCGAACTGCAGGCTCTGGGCGCACGCTACATGGCGCTGCCCGATCTGTTGAAACAAGCGCGAATCATCAGCCTTCACTGCCCGCTGACGGAGCAAACCAAACACCTGATCAATGCCCAAAGCCTCGCCCAACTGCAACCCGGCGCGATGCTGATCAACACCGGTCGCGGCGCCCTGGTCGACACCCCTGCGCTGATCGACGCACTCAAGCGCGGCCAGCTTGGCTACCTGGGGCTTGATGTCTATGAAGAGGAAGCACAGCTGTTCTTCGAAGACCGTTCCGACCAGCCGCTGCAGGACGATGTGCTGGCACGCTTGCTGACCTTCCCTAACGTGATCGTCACCGCGCACCAGGCGTTTCTGACCCGCGAAGCGCTGGACGCCATCGCCGCGACCACCCTGGAAAATATCATCCGCTGGGCGGCAGGCAATCCGCAGAATCTGGTCTCGGGTTGATGCTAGGATACGCGGCATTTCTGGAGGACCCATGGTCGAACACGATTTCCGCTACACCCTTTTCAACCCGCAACACACCCTGATCGAGTGCCGTGCACTGGTGCCGGGCCGCTATCAGGTCACCGGCAACGGTGGTTCGATGCATAAAGGCGACACCCTGCTGGTGACCCTCAAGGGCAGCAAGGATTTGTCCATGCGCTTGACCGTGGACAGCGTGCGCCACTTGATCAATCCGCGCGGCCAGTGGGTCGCCGTGGCCAGCGGACCGGTGTTCAACGAACTGGAAATTCTCACCTGGCAGGTCGAGTGCGACAGCTGCGACGCCGTGCTGGATTTTGAATTTGCCGTGGACGCCAAGCTGGGCAAGAAAGCCCGTCAGCCCGCCGCCAGCGCACGCATTGCCGAACTGGGTTGGGCCAGCCGTGGCGAAAAACACCTGTGCCCGCGTTGCCAGGAGAGCGCCGAGT
>CAZANT010000347.1:0-2779 GCA_964486575.1 uncultured Burkholderiaceae bacterium
CGAGCAGCCCGAGGTGCCGATGGACCAGCTTTCGGCCGACGTGGTCTGGCGCATGGCGGGCGAACGCATCGAGGCGCAGGTGAACAAGCTCAGCTTTGCCAACGCCGACACCCAAGGCGATGCCCGCGCCACCTGGCACACCAGCGATCCGGCCACCGCGCCCAACGGCCGGCGTTTCCCCGGTCACCTGGACCTGCAGGGCACCCTCAACCGGGCCGATGGCACCCGGGTGCACCGCTACCTGCCGTTGGGCATCCCCAAAACCACCCGCGACTATGTGCGCGATTCGGTGCTGCAAGGGCAAGCCAGCGCGGTGAAGTTCAAGGTGCGGGGGGAGCTGCTGGAGGTGCCGTTCAAAGACCCGGCGCGGGGTGAGTTTCGCATTGCGGCGCAGATCAAGGGTGCCGAGTACCTGTATGTGCCGCCTTCTATTCCCACCCGTGACGGCAGCCGTTGGCCAGCACTGACACAGCTCAACGGTGAACTGGTTTTTGACCGCAACAGCATGCGCGTGAACAAGGCCCAGGCCCGATTTGCTGGCGCGCCCAATCTGCAGTTGCAGTCGATGGAGGCGCGCATCGACGACCTTTCCCACTCGGTGGTGGTGGTCAGCACCAGTGCGCGCGGCTCCGCCAATGAACTGCTGGGGCTGATCAACACCTCGCCGTTGGCTGGCATGACCAGCAAGGCGCTGGCCGAAGCCACGGTCAGTGGCAATGCCGACCACAAACTGCGCCTGAGCTTGCCCATCAGCGACGTCAACCAAACCCGGTTGCAGGGCAGTGTCACGTTTTTGGGCAACGACCTGCGCATCTCGCCCCAGTCACCTCAGTTTGGCGCGCTCAGGGGCCTGTTGACTTACAACGAGTCGGGTTTCAATGTGGCCAATGCGCAGGGGCGCATGCTGGGAGGCGAAATTCGCTTCAGCGGCGGCACCGTGACCCAGGCCAGCGGCGCGCCGGTGCCCGATGGCGGCCTGCTGTTCACAGGCGAAGGCAACCTCAGCGCCGAGGGCCTGCAGCAGGCCAGCGAGCTTGGCGCCATGGCACCGCTGGCGCGCTACGCCAGTGGCGCCACGGCTTACACCGCCACACTGGCGGTGCGGCGTGGCCGTCCGTTGCTGGCCTTCAGCACCAACCTGCAGGGCCTGGCGCTGAACCTGCCTGCGCCGCTGAACAAACCCGCCGCCACCCCATGGCCGCTGCGCTACGAAAATACCCTGCTGCCACCGGTGGACGGGCAAGCCCTGCGTGACCAGCTGGCGGTCTCGCTCGACGGGGTGGTGTCGGTCGTCTACCAGCGCGACCTGTCCGCGTCCGAGCCGCAAGTGCTGCGGGGCGCGCTGCGGGTCGGGCAGGGCGGGCCCAGCGTATTGCCCGTGGTGCTGCCATCTGGCGACGGCGTGGCGGCGCAGATCGACCTCGCCGCGGTCAATGTCGGGGCATGGCAGCAGGTGTTGCGGGCTGGCGACTCGCCACCCGCCGCACCAATCGCACGTGCCGCGCGCCGCGCCCAGACGCCGTCAGCGTACCTGCCCACCAGCGTGGCATTGACCGCCGATCAGCTGGTACTGGAGGCCTACCAGCTCAACAAGGTGGTGCTGAACGGCTCGCGCGATGGCAACCTGTGGCGTGCCAAGGTGGACGCGGCCGAACTGAACGGCAACCTCGAATACCGCCAGCCTGGCAGCGGCGGAACCGGGCGGGTGGTGGCCCGACTGGCCCGGCTCAAACTCGCCGCCGCGGCCGCCAGCGGGGTAGAAAAAATCCTTGACCGGCAGCCCGACAGCATCCCGGCGCTCGACATCGTGGTGGACGCTCTGGAGCTCAATGGCAAGGCACTCGGTCGGGTGGAAATCGACGCGGTGAACCGTTTTGGCAACCAGCGCGAATGGCGGTTGAACAAACTCAACATCGCCCTGCCTGAAGCCAGTTTCAGTGCCAATGGCAACTGGGCGGTGGTGGAGGGCGCGCCCCCCGGCGCACCGCGCCGGACCGCGATGGACTTTCGGCTCGACGTCAACGATTCGGGCGAACTGCTCCAGCGTTTCGGCACACCAGGTGCGATTCGCCGGGGCAAGGGGCAGATTGCGGGCCAGGTCACTTGGCGCGGCTCTCCGTTGTCGCTGGATTACCCCAGCCTGGGGGGCAGCTTCAACGTCAACATGGAAAGCGGCCAGTTCCTCAAGGCCGAGCCGGGTCTGGCGAAGCTGCTGGGTGTCCTCAGCCTGCAGGCCCTGCCCCGCCGACTGGCGCTCGACTTCCGCGACGTGTTCAGCGAGGGTTTTGCCTTCGACTTCATCCGCGGTGACGTGCGCATCGCCGACGGTGTGGCCTTCACCAACAACCTGCAAATGAAGGGTGTCAATGCCGCGGTGCTGATGGAAGGGCGCGCGGACATCGCCCGCGAAACACAAGACCTGTCGGTGGTGGTGGTGCCCGAGATCAACGCCGGCACCGCCTCGCTGGTGGCCGCCGTGATCAACCCGGCCATTGGCTTGGGCACCTTTCTCGCCCAAGCGGTGTTGCGCCGCCCGCTGATCGAAGCCGCCACCCAGCAGTTCCAGATCGACGGCCCCTGGGCCGACCCGCGTGTGACCCGTGTGGCGCGTCCGTCCGCTGTGCCCGCCGCGCCCGCCGAGGAGGTCCGGTGAAAGTCGCAGCGCTGCAAATGGTGTCGTCCCCTGACCTGGCCGACAACCTCGCCACCGCCCGCGCACTGGTGGCTGAGGCCGCTGCCTTCGGTGCCGAGCTGGTGCTGCTGCCCGAGCACTTTGCGC
>CAZANT010000348.1:0-2777 GCA_964486575.1 uncultured Burkholderiaceae bacterium
CAAATTCGTCTCCGGTCATGCGTTTGACGGCTCGTCCATCGCCGGCTGGAAGGGCATCGAAGCCTCGGACATGCAGCTGATGCCCGATCCCGCCACCGCCGTGATCGACCCGTTCTTCGAAGAACCCACCATCAACCTGACCTGCGACGTGGTCGAACCCGCCGACGGCAAGCCCTACGACCGCGACCCACGCTCCATCGCCAAGAAGGCCGAAGCCTACCTGAAGGCCTCGGGTCTGGGCGACACCGCTTACTTTGGTCCTGAACCCGAATTCTTCATTTTTGACGACGTCCGCTGGGGCGTGGACATGTCCGGCTGCTTCGTCAAGATCGGCTCGGAAGAGGCGTCCTGGAGCACCAGCAAAGTCTACGAAGGTGGCAACCACGGCCACCGTCCGACCGTCAAGGGCGGCTACTTCCCGGTTCCACCGGTGGATTCGTTCCAGGACCTGCGCGCCGAAATCTCGCAAGTGCTGGAAAACCAGATGAACATCCCGGTCGAGGTGTTCCACCACGAAGTGGCCGGCGCTGGCCAAAACGAAATCGGCACCAAGTTCAGCACGCTCGTCGAGCGCGCCGACTGGACCCAAAAACTCAAGTACGTGATTTGGAACGTCTGCCATTCCTACGGCAAGACGGCCACCTTCATGCCCAAGCCTGTTGTGGGTGACAACGGCTCCGGCATGCACGTGCACCAGTCGATCTGGAAAGACGGCAAGAACCTGTTCGCAGGCGACGGCTACGCCGGCTTGAGCGAGTTTGCGCTGTACTACATCGGCGGCATCATCAAACACGCCCGTGCACTGAATGCCATCACCAACCCCGGCACCAACAGCTACAAGCGCCTGGTACCCGGCTTCGAAGCCCCAGTGAAGCTGGCGTACTCCGCCAAGAACCGCTCGGCTTCGATCCGCATTCCTTTCGTGGCCAACCCGAAGGGTCGCCGTATCGAAGCGCGTTTCCCCGACCCACTGATGAACCCTTACCTCGGCTTCTCGGCCCTGATGATGGCCGGTCTGGACGGCGTGGAAAACAAGATTCACCCCGGTGAAGCCGCGACCAAGGATCTGTACCACCTGCCACCGGAAGAAGACGCGCTGGTGCCAACCGTGTGCCACAGCCTCGACCAGGCGCTCGACTACCTCGACAAGGGCCGTGGCTTCCTGACCAAAGGCGGTGTGTTCACCGACTCGTTCATCGACGCCTACATTGAACTCAAGATGCAAGAAGTTACCCGCTTCCGCATGACGACCCACCCGGTCGAGTTCGACATGTACTACAGCCTGTAAGCCCTGCCCGGCTGACGAGACAAAAGACGGCTGTGGCCGTCTTTTGTTTTTTGGGGCTGGCCGGGTCGATAGGGCTGGTTTATTCGCGTTGATTTTGTCAGCATGGTGCGATTGCGAGATACTGCCCAATCGCTCACACTGCCCCAACCCAACGTTCACCCATGAAAAGTGCACTGCTGATCTTCTTTCTCTCTACCGCAAGCGCCTTGCCCAGTCTGGCGCAAGACAAGATATACCGCTGTGGCAATGAGTACACCAACAACGCTGCGGTAGCGAAGCAACGTGGCTGCAAAACGGTGGAAGGCGGCAATGTCACCATCATCCAGGGGACCCGACCCCAGGCGGGCAGCCCCGGTTCTACCCGTGCTGGCCCGGCGCCGCGGGTGGATACCAACGAACAGCGCGCCCGCGACGCCGATTCGCGCGCCATCCTGGAGGCCGAATTGCGCCGCGCCGAGACCCGGCAGGCCGAGTTGGTGAAGGAATACAACAGCGGTGAGCCGGAAAAAATCGGCCCAGAACACCGTAACCACCAGAAATACCTCGACCGGGTAAGCCAGCTGGAATCCAGCATCGCTCGCGGCGAAAACGACATTGCCAGCCTGCGCCGCGAACTCAGTCGCCTTGCCCCGCCCGGTACGAAAACCAATTGAAAAAAGCGCCCCTGCCTGTTTCCCGATTTCAGCCCTTTGACCTGCTCGCCACGCTGGTGGCGGTGGTGCGTGGCGACGGCATGGTGCTGTTCGCCAACGCCGCGCTGGAAGACGCTCTGGGAACCTCCCGCCGCACCATCGAGGGCGCGCGTTTTTTCGACTGCTTCACCGAACCCCACGTATTGCAAAACGCGCTGCAGGGCGCGGGCAGCAACGAGTTTGCCGCGCTGCGTTACGACGCGTGGCTCAAACGCCTGACACATGACCCTCTGCCGGTGCACGTGATCGTGGCCCAGACCGAGCGGCCGGGCGAAATCATCATCGAGCTGCTGCCGCTGGAGCAGCAAGCCAAACAGGACCGCGAAGAACGGCTGATCGACCAGGCGCAGGCGAATAAAGAACTGATCCGCAACCTGGCGCACGAGATCAAGAATCCGTTGGGTGGTATCCGTGGCGCAGCGCAACTGCTGGAGATGGAGATCGAGGGCAAGGATCTGAAGGAGTACACCCAGGTCATCATCCACGAGGCCGACCGCCTTCAGACGCTGGTGGACCGCCTGCTGGCGCCACACCGCCGGCCGCACGTGGTGGGCGATGTGAACATTCACGAGGTGTGTGAGCGGGTGCGCTCACTGATCGTGGCCGAGTTCCCGCGCGGACTCAAGGTGGCGCGCGATTACGACATCTCCATTCCTGACTTTCGCGGTGACCGCGAGCAGCTGATCCAGGCGGTGCTGAACATTGCGCACAACGCTTGTCAGGCCTTGTCCGACCGAATTGCCGCAAGCGATGCCCAGCTGGTCTTTCGCACCCGGATTGCACGTCAAGTGACATTC
>CAZANT010000349.1:0-2773 GCA_964486575.1 uncultured Burkholderiaceae bacterium
GTGTACTTCGTGCGTGCGGACCAGAGCAACCGCTGGTGGGACGGTGACCGTCGGGGCCACAACGACTACAAACACCACAAACACGACAAGCATGAGAAACACGGCAAACACCACCGTGAAGACCATGACCGCGGCCATGGTCGTGACCGCTGAGCCAAAGCCCCCGGTCTGAGCGACAAACGCCCGCAACAGCGGGCGTTTGTTTTGAAGGGAAGCGCTTTACATGCGTTCGAAAATCGCCGCGATGCCCTGGCCACCGCCGATACACATCGTGACCAGCGCGTAGCGACCTTGGATGCGCTGCAATTCGTACAAGGCCTTCACGGTGATGATTGCCCCGGTGGCACCAATAGGATGCCCGAGCGAAATACCTGAGCCGTTGGGGTTGACCTTGGCGGGGTCGAGCCCGAGGTCGCGCGTGACGGCGCAGGCCTGGGCTGCGAAGGCTTCGTTCGCCTCAATCACGTCCAGGTCAGAAATCTTCAGGCCTGCTTTTTTCAGTGCGGCTTGGGTGGCGGGCACCGGGCCAATGCCCATGTACTTCGGGTCCACACCAGCGTGGGCATAGGCCACCAGGCGGGCCAACGGCTTGGCACCGCGGGCCTTGGCGGTGGCCGCTTCCATCAGCACCACCGCGGCCGCAGCGTCGTTGATGCCCGAGGCGTTGCCTGCCGTGACGGTGCCGTTTTCTTTGGCAAACACCGGCTTAAGCTTGGCGAAGTCGTCCGCTTTGGCACCGGCACGAACGTGTTCGTCCGTCACGTAGGCCACATCACCTTTTTTGCTTTTCAGGGTGACTGGGACGATTTGGTCTTTGAAGTAGCCGGCGGCAGTGGCGCGCTCGGCGCGCAGGTGGCTTTCCAGCGCCAGCGCGTCCTGGTCTTCGCGGCTGATGCCCCACTTGCCCGCGATGTTCTCGGCGGTCACACCCATATGGATCGTGTGGAACGGGTCGTGCAGTGCGCCGATCATCATGTCGGTGAGCTTGGTGTCACCCATGCGCGCGCCCCAACGTGTGTTGAGGCTGGCAAACGGCGCACGGCTCATGTTTTCGGCACCGGCGCCGATGGCGATGTCGGCGTCGCCCATCAAGATGGACTGACTGGCGTTCACGATGGCCTGGAGACCGGAGCCGCACAGGCGGTTGACGTTGTAGGCGGGCGTGCTTTGGGCACAACCACCGTTGATTGCAGCCACGCGCGACAGGTACATGTCTTTGGGTTCCGTGTTCACCACGTGGCCAAACACCACGTGGCCCACGTCTTCACCACTGACGTTCGCGCGGGCCAGCGACTCGCGCACGACCAATGCACCCAGTTCGGTGGGGGGGATGTCCTTCAGGCTGCCACCAAAGGTACCAATCGCGGTGCGCACACCGCTGACAACAACGACTTCACGACTCATGGGAGACTCCTGTTTGAATTGAGCTGTCCGGGTCGCCATTGGCGAGCCGGTGAACCTTGAATTGTCGCTGATACGGGCCGGCGAAGCCCGGGTGGCGCGTCAGGCGCTTCAGGCCTTGAGCACGATGGGAAAGTGCGCCCGCAGCCCGTCGGTGCCGGGCTTGAAGGGCACCGTCAGCGCAGTACGGTCGGCATCGCGCAGGGTCCGCCAGAGAAAGTCGCCTTTGTTCTGAGGCTCGTCGGCAACATACACCTGGGTGGTCAGCAACTCGCGTGTGCCCAGCCGCACCTTGACATGGATGTGCGGCGTGCGGCCGGGGTAGGACGCGGGTCGGATGGTGCGGAAGCGGTAACTGCCATCGCTGTCGCTGACCACCCGACCAAAGCCCTGGAAGCGAACATCGGCCTGGCTGCCATCGCCAGGGTGGTGGTAGTGGCCAGCGTGATCGCACTGCCAGATCTCCACTTGGGCGCCGCGCACCGGTTTACCGGCCAGGTCGGTCACTACACCCTCGAGCCACGCGGGTTGGCCTTGGTTGTACTGCAAAGCGCCGTTGCGCAGCAAATCAAAGTCGCTGTCTTTTGGCAGGTCCACAGGATAAAACGGGCCTTCGGTTTGCGCGGGCGTGGGCTGTCGCTGCTGGCTGGGCAGGGCGCGCGCACCTAGCCACAGGGTAGGTGCAGCCACCAAAGCGATGGCAACACTGCGACGCTTTAGGCGATGGAACGGGCTTTCAGGCTGGTTGTTTGCTGTGTGGGGGAGGGTCACGGTGCGTTTCAGTGTGTGTTGTGCAACAGCGGGTCAGAACGGGGCAGGGCTGGTGAAGTTCAATTCGATCCCGCTTCGCGGGTGCGTGAAGACAAGTTCACTGGCGTGCAGCAGCAGCCGGGGTGCGCGCACCTGCACCTCGGCCGGGGCGTACAGCGTATCGCCCAGGATGGGGTGGCCCACCGCCGACAGGTGCACCCGCAGCTGGTGTGAGCGGCCAGTGACAGGCGCCAGCGTCAGCCGGGTGGTGTGGGGCCAGCGGTCGCACGGCTGCGTCTGCCAGCGGGTGAGGCTGGGTTGACCGGTGGCAGCATCGATCACCCGCAGCGGTCGCCGGGGCCAATCGACAGCGATTGGCAGATCTATGGTTTGCCAGCTGCTGCCCTTGGGCTGGAGATGGCCTGACACGACGGCCGTGTAACGTTTATCTACCCGCCGCTGCTCGAAGGCCAGACTCAGCGCCCGTTGTGCCGCTAGGCCGCGCGCCATTAGCAGCAAGCCCGAGGTCGCCATGTCGAGGCGGTGCACCACCCGCGCATCGGGCCACTCGGCTTGCACCCTGCTGGCCAGGCAATCTTGTTTGTCGGGCCCCCGGCCCGGC
>CAZANT010000350.1:0-2771 GCA_964486575.1 uncultured Burkholderiaceae bacterium
CTGGCGGGCTTGTACGCCACGGCCACCTGGACGGCAGTGGGGGTGACTGTGGGATTGTTGCTGGTAGCCTACCTCAGCCTGTCGATCTACAGCACCTTCGTGGTCGACTTCATGCGCGTGACCGGCGTGATCCGCCGTGTGGCCGAAGGTGACTTGCAGGTTAACTGCCATGTGCCAGGCCGGGACGAATTGGCCCATACCGCTGAGGTGGTTCAGCGGATGATTACCCACCTCTCTGCCACTGTGGCGGACGTTCGCAGCAACTCGGCATTGGTCGCCCACGCCGGCAATCACCTCGCCCACAGCAGCCGCGACCTGGCCGACCGCACCGAGCAACAGGCAGCCAATCTGGAGCAGACCGCTGCCAGCGTGCATCAGCTGTCGTCGGCGGTTCAGCAAAACGCCGCCACCGCATCCGACGTGGACAGCAAGGCCTTGGGCGTGAGAGATGCCGCAGAGAGCGGTGCGCAGTCGATGTCGGCAGCGGTGGCGTCGGTGGAAGCGATTCACCAAAGCACCGGTCGGATGAACGAGATCATCGGCGTGATTGACAGCCTTGCATTCCAAACCAACATCCTGGCGCTCAACGCCGCTGTTGAGGCGGCCCGGGCCGGTGAGCAGGGCCGGGGCTTTGCGGTGGTGGCCAGCGAGGTGCGCAACCTGGCCCAACGTTCGGGCGAATCAGCGCGGGAAATCCGGACCTTGATCCAGGCCTCCACTGCGCAGATTGAGACCAGCGTGGCACAGATCCGTGCCGCCGGCGTGGGCATGACCCAGGTGGTGGCGGGCATACGGGGTGTGGCGGCCAACATGTCGCAAATCTCCACCGCCACGACCGAACAAAGCACTGGCCTGAATGAGATTTCCTGCGCCGTGGCGCAACTCGACGAGATTACCCAGCGCAATGCGCAGATGGTGGACAACGCGGCCGCGCAAGCCAACAATCTGGAGGAGCGGGCAGCCGGCTTGGTCAAGGCGGTATCGGGCTTCCGGTTGCAGCAGGGTACGGCTGGCGAGGCGGTTGCCCTGGTGGAGCGTGCTGTGGCCATGCGCAAGGGGTCCACGGCCGACGCTTTCCTTCGCACACTGACCGACCCGGCGGCCGGTTATCACGACCGCGATATGTATGTGTTTGTGCTGAACGCCGAAGGCACCTACCTGGCTTTTGCCGGGAACCGGGCCAAGGTTGGCAGCTCAGTCCACCAGATTCCCGGTATCCAGGGCGACAGGCTGATGGCGTCCATCGTTCAGCAGGCGGCCGTGGGGCCAGGTTGGGTGGAGTACGACATCATCAACCCGACCAGTGGCGCGGTGCAGTCCAAAATGTCGTATGTTCAGCAGCTGGATGGTCTGTACATCGGCTGTGGCGTTTACAAGGGCCTTTCGCAGCTGAAAGCCGCGTGATAGCTTACCCTCCGGGCGGTTCAGTGCGGGCGGTTGGCGCGGGCCTTGGCGAGCGCAGCCTGAATCACCGAAGGCTTGGTGGCTGAGGCCACTGCCGTTTGTGCCCGTGGCGTGCGGTCGGCGCTGGTGCTGATGGCGAGCCTGTGCCGACGACGCGCATAGCGGTCCCGGGCCTGGTCAGCCTGTGGCTGTGACCACGCCGCCCAGCCGGTTGGCGCTTCTGGGTCAATATGTACCGGGGTCAGTGCAATACAGTCCACCGGGCAGGCAGGCAAGCACAACTCGCATCCGGTGCAGTACGCATCGATCACCGTGTGCATGTGCTTGTTGCCGCCCACAATGGCGTCGGTCGGACAGGCCTTGACGCACAGTGTGCAGCCAATGCACCAATCTTCGTCAATTACGGCCAGGGTTCGCGGTGCTTCAAGGCCGTGTTCAGGGTTCAACGGCAACACCGCCAGCCCGGTGATGTGGGCTAGCCTGCCCACCCCCTCGGCACCACCCGGCGGGCACTGGTTGATACCAGCCGCCCGGCTGGTGATGGCCTCGGCATAGGCCGCGCAGTCCGGATAACCGCAGCGAGTGCATTGCGTCTGGGGCAGGGCGGCCAGAACGTCGGCGGCCGTCCAGGTGCCTTGGGTGCTCACTGCTGCGCCGGCAGCGACATCACACGCTGGCCGTCGGGCATGGTGCTGAGCGTGCCAGGTTTCGCCATCACTGGGGCGGCCTTGCCGACCTGAACTGGAATGGCCAGTGCCTCAGCCCGCTGGCCGGACTGTAGGTAAACGTGGATGTAATGCAAGCCCTCAGTTTCGGGCCGGATGTTGACGGTGTAGTCGTCGCCGGCATTGAAGGCCACTGGGCCCGCCGGAAAGCCGCTTTCCATGCGAACTTCGGGGTCGGGACGCAGTTCGATGGTCACCGGATCGCCCTGACCCAAGCGGGTCAGCTTCAGGTGGAGTACGCCCAGGCTGCCTGCGCTTGGTTCGGTCATGGCGTAGCGCACGGCCACACCCATGCGGGTTTTGTTGCTGCGCAACTGGCCCGTGACCCATTGGGTTTTGCGTGCCGTCGCAGGCGTTTGGACAGTGGTCGAGGGGCCTGCTTTGACAGACGCTGATCTAGGAGACTCTAGCGTGCCCGCCAAGGCGGCAACCGAAAAGCACACCAGCGACGCGCCGGCAACTAGGAGGGGCAATTTGGAGAGGGGGGACATGGGGTGCTCCGGCTATGTGGGGTGCAACTCAACGCACGGTCAAAGTGAAGCAGGCGTTGGTGTTGGCCCCGCTGGCGCTGAACAGGTTGAAGTCGGTGACAGCCAGAACGTAGTCTCCAGCGGGCAGGCTGAGCGTGGCCGACTCACTGTT